>QKJM01000599.1 GCA_003249315.1 Archangium sp. | reverse complement strand
AGCGCAGCACCGTGTTGACGCCCGTGGTGGCGTTGTTGACGAAGGCGAGGTCGTCCGCGTCCGCGTCGAGGAAGGCCGCGAGCGTTACACGGGCTTCGTCGAGCAGGCGCTCGACTTCGCGGTGGAGGAAGCGAACCGGCTGGGCCTCCAGGCGGGCGCGCAGCCGGGACTGCTCCTCGAGCACCCGTGTGGGGCAGGCGCCGAAGGAGCCGTGGTTGAGGAAGGCGACATCGGGCTCCAACGACCAGTGCTGGCGAAAGGGGGACGCGTCCATGGCGCCGTTACCATGCCGGTCCTCGGCGCCGGGTTCAACGTCACCCTGGCTCGGGAGCCTCGGTACGCAGGTATTCCTCGGCGAGTCGCTTGAGTTCCTCGGCCGCCTTCCAGTGATCGCCGCCGGCCTCCTCCAGCATGACGTCTCCCAGCCAGGCTGTTCCCTCGCGAAAGTACCGTGGCCTCTGCCGTTCGAGCCAGCTCATGAACAGCTTCCACTCAGAGACGGCGCTCATGTATCCCGATTCAGCCAGATGCTCGGCGCCAGAGAAGTATCCATGCACGAGCAGGAGAGCATTGCCGATGTCGGGAGCCCCCTTGTCCGCCGGACCCGCGAGATACATTCCTGGGTATGCGCACCAGCGGATGAGCCACTTGATGAGTTTTTTCTCGGACACAGGGTGCTCCTGTTTCTATTCGAGACCTTGGAACATGCTGGGGAATGAAGGGTAGACTTTCGTTGAGATATTCTGGCCGTGGAATGTGTGGAGGCGCGCGATGTACTCCCTTTCGGCCAGGCCTCCCGGTCCGGTGTATGCGTCGAAGACTCGTCCCGCGAATTTGACCGCGACGTGGACGCCATTGTTGGAGACCTGCTTGACGACACCACTGCGTAATTGGAAGCCAAGAATGTCGCCGTCTGTCGGAACGATCTTCAGGAAGTAGGGGCGTGCATTGAAATGCTTTCCAATGCGGCCGAGTGTCTGAAAACCTTCGCGAGCGACATTCCCGCACTCTCCAGGTATCTGGTTGCCCTCATCGAAAATGTGTGTCAGGCCGTTGATGACCGTCTGCTGCTGAGCGATGCTGAGGCCAGTCACCGCGGAGAGGTGGTGCATGGCCGCCGCCATGTCTCCCCGTGCGATTGCCGCGAACATGTTCGTGATGGACGCATGGTAGCTGGAGCATGCGGTTCCAACAGTCTGTTGGTTGTCTCTGTCCACCACCGCCTCTCTGCTGCAGGGGAACGGTGTGGTCGCACAGGCCGCTAGCAGAAGGGTGAAAGGCAATATGCATGTTGTCGCAATGCCTCGTTTCGTCCTCACGCGGGCTCCTCCCTTGTTGACGTGGCAGACCCGCGTGGGGAAAGGGGGACGCGTCCATGGCGCCGTTACCATGCCGGTCCTCGGCGCCGGGTTCAACGCGTCCCCCTGCCCTCAGGCTACGGCGAGCACTTCACAGGGCCGAGCGTGGCCTGGAAGTAGTGTGCGTAGGGGTCCGGCGAGAGCGTGAAGTTGCACGCGTTCACACCGTTCGGATCCAGGTCGGGGTGGCTCTGGATGTACTGGGCGATGTAGTCACGCACTCCGTCCGCCGAGGTCCACAGGATGCGGCCCTCCTTGAACATGGCGTAGCCGCCGCCTCCGCTGCCCCGGTAGTTGTTGATGGCGATGCGGAACACCTGGTCGTCGAGGACGTCCACCCCGTTGAAGCGCAGGTGGGTGAGGCGTTGCCCGGCGGGCTGGGTGAGGTCGTACCCGTACTCGATCTTCGAGTAGAGGTCCCAGTTGTAGTTCTGCACGCTGGTCGACTTCGCCGTCTCCGGGTTGGTGGCGTCAGGCGGAGCGCTGGGGTTCCACTGGACGAAGTAATGCGCGTTCAGCTCCAGCGCGCGACGCAGGATGGAGCCGTTGATCTCCATGACGTACAGCGTGTTGTCGTAGATGTAGATGCTGTAGGCGTCACGCAGGGTGAGATCCCCCGCGGGCAGCATGCCCTCGTCGGTGAAGAGGGCGGCGAGCGAGAAGTCCACCGGGTAGCCGTTCTGAGCGGCGGCGTCCTCCTGCACGGTGTTGATGAGGTCGGCCAGGGCGCTGTCCACGAAGCGGGCGGGGTAGCCACCGGGGAAGGCGGCGAGTGAGGTGCCGATCTTCGTGCTCACGTACTGGAGGGTGGTGTCGTGGTAGCTCTGGGTGAGCTGCATCACCTGGGAGTCCGCTGCCACGGTGTCATCCACGACGTGCAGGCGCGAATCCTTGGTGTCCACCGTCCAGCGGTCATCCTCGTAGACCATGGCGAGGTCCACCTCGCTGACGTGGCTGCCCCAGCGGTTGGGCTGGACGAGCAGCACGTCCTGTCCCTGGACGTTCTTCAGCAGCATCTTGGGGATCGGCTGGTGGGTGTGGCCGGTGAGGAGCACGTCGATGCCCCCCACCTGCTGGGCGATCTGCACCGCCTGGTTCTCCCCGGGCAGGTTGCCGCGGTCCACCCACTGCGTGGAGTCCTCGTAGTCGATGAGCCAGGAGGCCGGATCGGTCGCCTTGCCGGTGGGCTGCTTGTCCGGGCCGCTGTGGATGGCCACCACCACCACGTCCGCGCCCTCCTGGCGCAGCTTCGGCACGTAGGTGAGAGCCGTCTCCAGCGGATCATCGAAGCGCAGGCCGGGGATGTTCTCCGGGCGCTCCCACGTCGTCACCCCCGGCGTCACCAGGCCGAGCACGCCCACCTTCACCCCGCATACCTCCTTGATGATGTAGGGGGTGAAGGCCTCGCTTCCATCGGCGCTCTTGCGAATGTTGGCGCCGAGCAGGGGGAAGGTCACCTCGCCCTTGAACTTGCCCAGGACGTCGAGGCCGTAGTTGAACTCATGGTTGCCGATCGCCATGGCGTCGTAGCTCAGCTCGTTCATCGCTTCGGCCATGGGGTGCTTGGGGGCGTTGTCGACCAGGGCGTAGTAGGTGCCCAGCGGCGTGCCCTGGATGGTGTCCCCGGTGTCGAGCAGCAGGTTGCAGGGGTTCTGCTCGCGCGACTGCTTGACGAGCGTGGCCACCTTGGCGAGGCCGCGCTTCGCGTCCTCCTTCCCGGTGAAGTAGTCCCACGGGAAGATGTTGGTGTGCAGGTCGCTCGTCTGCAGCAGCCGCAGCGTGCGCGGCGAGGTGTCCACCGGAGTGGGCTCGCCGCAGGCGGTGAGCTGGAGCAGGGCACAGGCGCCCAGGATGGAGAGGGCGGCGGCGCGACGGGCGCGCGCTGGAGCGGATTGGGTCATGGAGAGGGTTCCTCACAGGTAGGACGCCCGGAAGGGGACTTCCGGGTGAGTGCAACCTACTACGGGGAGGTTCCCTCCATGGCTCCGCGGCGCTCAGCGGGGAGTCCGGGCTTCGCTGCTGGCCAGGAACTGTTCCAACACGGTGACGAAGTCGCGGGTGGCCTCGAGGTTGGGCGAGTGCCCCACTCCCTCCATGACGTGGTGGCGGGCTCCCAGGAGGTGGGCGCACCTCTGGCCAACGTCCACGGTGGAGAGCAGATCCTTCGTGCCGCTGATCACCAGGGAGGGCAGGGTGCGCAGGGCCTGGAGCCGTTCGCCCGGAGCCCAGTCCACCAGGGCCTGGAGCGTGGCCAGCGAGGCCTCGCGGCGCTGACGGTGGCCCTCGTCGACGAGCCGCTGCCACAGCGCATCATCCGGGGCACCCGGGGCGATGCCACGCAGGGCGGCGGCATAGACGTTGCGATCCTCGTGGGCGGCGAGCTGCATCGTCGGCTGGTTGTAGGCCGCGGGCATCCCATCCGCCCAGGCCGGTGCCACCAGGGTGAGGCTGCGCACGCTCTGAGGCGACTCGAGCGCGAGCTGCATCACCACCGCGCTGCCTAGCGAGTGCCCGACGAGATGCGCCCGCTCCAGCCCCAATGCCTGCATCAGCCCGCGCAGGTCCTCCGCCAGTCGGGGCAGGGCCTGCGGTGTGTCAGGGCCGCGCGTGTCTCCGCGCCCCCTCAGATCATAGGCGAGTGCGCGCAGCCCGGGCGGTAGCAGCTCCAGCGTCGGCTGCCACCACAGGCTCGTCGTCCAGTTGCCGTGTACCAGCACCAGCGGCTCGCCCTGCCCGTGCTCGCGGTAGTGTACCTCCAGGTCTACCACCTCGATCATTGGCATGGTGCGTCCGTCCTCCTTCCGGTTGCCGGGGCGTCTTCGCTCCCGGGGGGCACAGCCTATCAACGGCGCCTCCGAGGCTCTATTCGAGCCAGCGGAAGGCCCGCCGCAGCTCGCGCTCCCCGTCTCGCTCGTACCAGCGACCATGCGCCAGAAGGACGCGCTCCGGCTTCCAGGCCAGCACCTGTCGCAGGCACTCCCGTCCCTGCTGCTTCCGGCCGAAGAAGGTCATCCTCAAGTCGAGCGGCATCTTGCCGTCCGGATGCACGCTGCCAGCCATGCGCGTGAGCAGTCTCCACAGGGGACGCATGCGCTCGGGCTCGAAGTTCTCGATGAGATCCGCCAGCAGCAGCGTGCGACTCTGGCGGTGGAAGAAGACCACCTCGTCCATGAAGCGGCTCCCGCGGAACACCAGTTGGTCCACATCCTCCGCCCACTCCCGCTCCGGCTCCTCACCCAGGTCCCGGTCGAAGCGCACCTCGATTCCCTGAGATGCCGCCCGCTCGCGCACCCCCGGAGAGGCCCACGCCACCGCCTCCGGAAACGCCTCCTTCCACGCCGCGATGTGGGCGTAGTGGATCTTGTTCGGGGAGATCAGGTGCCGCACCGGCCCCAGCTTCTCCACCTCCGCTCGTAGCTCCTCGGTGAGCCGTGTCGGCGAGTGGATGAACAGCTCTCCCGTCCCCAGTCGGATGACCGCCATCCGCGTCGGGAAGGGAATCGAGGTGCCGTACATGGACATCTCGACGATCGGTCCATCGACGAGCCACAGGTTCTCCGCTACCGGCTTCAGCGTGTCGATGGGCTCGTAGATCATCTCCAAGGTTTCCCCTCCTTGGGCCTCATCCGGGCCCTCTCTCCATGGGCCGCGGAGCGTACATGCCAGAGCGTGGAGGACGAAGCGCCCGGGAGTAGGCTCGAGCGGGTGGTGCTGCCCCCCGGGCTGGAGCCTCCGGGTGAAGGTGCTGGAGGCGCCTCGGGTGCTCACTCCCCGGATGGAAGGTGGACGCTGCCGCTACACCATCGTGCGCGACAACGAGGACAACGCGTACCACCAGGTGATGTTCTCTGGTGCTATGCCGCCGTCAGGGGCGGCCGAGGACGTGCCCCCTTCGTGAAAATCCAGGGCACACCTCGGATGCCGGTGAGAGGGCCTCATCATCTACGGCCCTCAACCGTGGTGCGTATGGGGGGCTACCGCCCCCAGTCCGGCGTCAGGTACGCGCCCTTCTCCTGGCCCGGCAGCGGCATCTGGTTGTTGCCCTCCGCCGTCATCACGAAGAGCTGGGGCGTGCCGTTGCGCGTGGAGGTGAAGAGGATGAGCCGTCCGTTCGGCGAGAACGCCGGCTCCTCGTTGTTCCCCTGGTCCTGCGTGAGGCGCGTGATCTTCCCCGTCTCCACGTTCACCGCGAACAGGTCGAACGCATTGCGCTCGTCGCGCGCGGTGAAGGCAATCAAGTCCCCCCGCGGAGACCAGTCCGGCGTCTGGTTGTAGTTGCCCTGGAAGGTGAGTCGCTTCACGCCCGAGCCGTCCGTGTTCATCACGTACACCTGCGGCGAGCCGCCTCGGTTGGACACGAACGCAATCCGCTTGCCGTCCGGCGACCACGAGGGGCTCGAGTTGATGCCGTAGCGCGTGTCCGTCAGCCGCTTGCGGTTGCCGCCGTTCGTGTCGGCCACCCAGACTTGAGCGCTCTCGCCGTCCGCCAGCGAGTACGCCACCCGCTTGCCGTCCGGAGAGAAGGCCACGCCGGTGGCCATCTGTCCCTCGGCCGTCTTCAGCCGCACCGTCTCACCCTCCTCCTGCTGGAGGAACAAGTCCGGTTGGCCTTGGCGGTACGAGGTGTAGGCCACCTGCCCGTCCGGCCCCAGCGCCGGCAGCAGGTTGATGCCGCCCTTCGTCACCTGCTTCGCGTTGCGGCCGTCCCAGTCCGCCACCCACACGTCCCGGTTCGTGCCGCTCTTGCGCACGTAGGTGATGCGCGACAGGAAGGGACTCGGCTCGCGGGTGAAGTGCCGGTAGATGGCGTCCGCCACCTGGTGCGCCAGCTTGTGCGGCACGGCCACGGGCGCGCCGTGCGTCGTCTTGAACTCCTCGCGGCCGCTGCCCACGTTGAACACCCGCGCCTCGACGCGCAGCTCTCCGTTTTCTTGCGCCACCGTGTACTTCACCAGCGCCTCGGCGCCCACGTCCGCCCAGCGCGCGAACTTGATGCTGCCCGCCGTCACCCCCTCCTTCGCGTCCGCGAGGAAGCTGGCCCGATCCAGCATCTGGAAGAGGCCGGAGGCCCGCAGATCGTACATCAGCGTCTCATCCAGCTTCCCGGCGGGGGCCTTGGCCTCGTCTCCCTGCACCAGCGGGGCCGAGACGGCCAGCGGCAGGGGGCGGAAGTTGGCGCCGGAGATCTGGATGACCGGCGCCTGGGCGAGTGCCGCGAGCGGGAGGAGGAGCGAGAGGAGGAGGGCTTTCACGTTCACGGGCTGAACTCCAGGACGACGCCGCTCTTGCGCAGCACGTCTCTCAGGTGGTCAGGGGGAGGGGAGAAGGGAGAGGCCCGCTTCACCGCGGCCAGCACGGCCGAGTCGAAGAGGGCATTGCCGCTGGCCTTGGCCAGCCGGGCTTCCAGCACCTCGCCGGTGCGGTCGATCCGGACGGCCACCTGGGCCTTCAGGTAGAGGCGCTCGGCCTCGGGGATGGTGTCCGCGACGTCGTAGTGGCGGCGCACCTGAGAGGAGAGCAGGCCGAAGTAGCGCTCTCCCTCGGCCGTGGCCGAGTCGCCGTGCGGGTCGCCATCCTCGGCGCCCTCCAGCTCCTCGTCCTGCTTCGAGCTCTTGGAGAACTTGTCGAAGGCTCCGAAGAGGCGCTTGCGCCGGTCTTCCCCGTTGGCCTCGCCCTTCTGCGGCGTAGGCTTGGAGGTGGTCTTCGAGGGCTCCGGCTTCTTCGCCGCGGGGGTGGGCTTGGGCTCGGCCTTCACCCCGGGCATGGGCACGGCCACCTTGGTCGGCTCGGGCTTGGGTGGGGCGGGTGTGGGCGGTGCGGGAGGGGTCTCCACCTTCTTGGGTGGAGGCGGCGGAGGCTGCTCCTTGCGCGGCAGCAGCTTCGCGTCCCGTGGCTTGCCCAGGCGCACCAGCGTGGCGCGGATGGGCTTCTGGCTCAGGTCCACCCTGGGCCCGTCCGTGAAGCGCGCATACAGGGCCACCACGAGCAGCACCACGACGTGGCCGGCCACCGACGCGCCCAGGTAGAGCCCCAGGCGCGAGCGGCGCGAGACGAGCAGGCTCTGGGAGACGGCCGGGTGCATGGGCTAGCGCTTTGCCTCCTTCTTGCCCTTGTTGGACGCCCGCCCCCCCGCCGAGGGGTCCGTGATCATCCCCACGTTGGTGACGCCGGCGCGCTGGGCGGCGGCCATCACGTCCACCACCACGCCGTACGGCACGTCCCGATCCGCGTGGAGGTAGAGCTCCTTGTCCGCCTGGGCCTTGGCGTTGGCGGCCAGCTTCGTCTCCAACTCCTCCAGCGCCACCTCCGCCTCGCCGATGTAGACGCGGCGCTGCGCGTCGATGGACAGCACCAGCTTCTTCTCCGCTGCCTCCACCGGCGCCGCCTTCGCCTCCGGCAGGTTCACCTTCACGCCTTGCTGGATGAGGGGCGCCGTCACCATGAAGATGATGAGCAGCACCAGCATCACGTCCACCATGGGCGTGACGTTGATCTCGCTCATGGTGACGCGGCCACCTCCGCGATTGGAGCCCATGCCCATGGCGTGCCTCCTAGCGGAAGAAGTGACGCTTGACGATGTTGAGGAAGTCCGCGGAGAAGTTGGCCATCTCCGTGTCGAACACCTTGATGCGGCTGACGAAGGAGTTGTAGGCCACCACCGCGGGGATGGCGGCGAACAGGCCCGCCGCCGTGGCGAAGAGCGCGTTGCCCACCGGCGCCGCCACCGTGGCCAGCGTGGCGTTTCCCTGCTCGGCGATGGCGTTGAAGGCGTTGAGGATGCCGATGACCGTGCCGAACAGGCCCACGAACGGCGCGGCCGAGCCCACCGTGCCCAGGAAGGACACTCGCGACTCCAGCTCCGTGAGCTGCGCCGTGGAGGCCCGGTTGAGCGCCCGCTCCACGTTCTCGATTCCTCCGAGCCGCTCGCTCATCGCCCCTGCATCGCCCTCCTTCTGGGCCAGCTTGCTCAGCTCCTCGTAGCCGGCGCAGAACACCTTGGAGAGCGGCGAGCCCTCCAGCCCCTGGGCCGCCTGGTAGATGGCCTCCAGCCGGGAGGCCTTCCAGAAGGTGTCCAGGAAGGTGAGCGACTGGGCCCGCGCCCGAGTGAGCTGGGTGTGCTTCATCGCGATGAGTCCCCAGGAGGCCACGGAGACGCCCATCAACAGCGCCAGCACGAGCAGCTCCAGGAATGACGCGTCACGGAGGATCTGCAGGTAGTTCATGGCGCCGAGCGCCAGGGGGATGCGGGGCAGCATGGGTGCGAGGCCGTAGCACTCCGGTCCGGTAGGGTCAAACAAAGCGGGTGCCCGGGGCGGGCGGGCGATTGTTGCTACTTCACATTGAATAATTCCCGCGCGCCGGAGTCCGAGGGGCTGTGTGACGGGCCGGATGCCCGTTACCCCCCCTTCGAACACCGAGAACACCCCATGAACGCCAGACTCCTCGTTGCATTCCTGTGCCTCTCCGCCGCGAGCACCGGCTGCATCATCGTCGACCGTGGTGATGACCCGTGCTGCGACACTCCCTCGCCCGCTCAGCCAGGGGACGTGTCCTTCTTCTGGAGCTTCCCCGTCGGCAATGGCCGCTGCCTGGATGTTCCGGAGGTGAAGAACGTCCGCATCACCATCCCCGGCGAGACGCTCCACAACGGTGGCTTCTACGCCTGCAACACCGCGAGCGTGGACGGCATCACCCTCCATGACTTCGTCCCCGGCAGCTACAGCTACACGGTGGAGGCGCTCGACTACTCCGACAACGTCCTCTTCCGGAGCTCCGGCTCCTTCGTGGTGAATGGGAACGTGCGTGTCAATACCACCCTTACCCCCACGGGAAGTCCGAGCTCCTACTCGTACATCTCCTGGCGCTTCCCGCCCAACAGCGTCAGCGGCAGCCCGAACTGCAACCAGGCGGGTGTGACGCGGGTGGACGTGAGCATCGATGGCGGGGCGTGGCAGCAGTTCGACTGCGCGGCTGGCTCGAGTGTGGTGGGGAACGCGGTGCAGTCGGCCTACCTGGAGCCGGGCACCCACTCCATCCAGTTCATCGGGGTGGGCTCGGACGGAAAGCCCTACTACTACGCCAGCGGCTCCCTGAGCAGCCAGTCGGGCAGCCCCGCTCACAACGACTACTCCCTGTGGGCGGTGGGTGGCATGTCGCTGCGGTGGGAGCTCCTCGACGGCTCTACCTTCAGGACGTGCGCCGAGGCGGGGGTGACGCAGGTGGTCATCAACCTGGAGAACGTGGATACCGGGGAACTCGTCTACGGCGAGGTGGGGGACACCCAGTCCTGCACCGGCGCGCCCATCATCTACCGCTTCCTCAAGCCGGGGGACTACCGGG
The DNA here is from genome assembly GCA_003249315.1 of Archangium sp. Taxonomy (GTDB): domain Bacteria; phylum Myxococcota; class Myxococcia; order Myxococcales; family Myxococcaceae; genus QKJM01. Next base: position 1,690 of record QKJM01000599.1, on the reverse strand, counting down.
TCTACATCCGCGGTACGGGCCCCGGTAACGTCTTCTACACCAACGAGTACGCCGTCCCGCCCGTGCTGTCGGTGGTGGCCTTCCAGCAGAAGGAGGCGCAGGACGCCTACTCCGCCGCCATCTACCGTCAGCCGTAGTCGCCGGCGGCCTGGTTGCTGAGCGGAGGGCCGGGGCGGAGTCGCCTCGGCCCTTCGTGCTTTCTGGAGTTGGCACCGAACGTGATAGGGAGCCCCCGCATGCGGCAAGAAAGCCACGGTCCCATCGGGGTGTTCGACTCGGGCGTAGGGGGTCTGACGGTCCTCAAGGCGCTCATGGAGCGGCTCCCCCACGAGAGCACCCTGTACCTGGGGGACACCGCGCGGGTGCCCTACGGCACCAAGTCCGGCGAGGTGGTGACGCGCTACGCGCTGAAGAACGCGAGCTTCCTGCTGGAGCGAGGCATCAAGCTGCTGGTGGTGGCGTGCAACACGGCCTCGGCGGTGGCGCTGCCGGCGTTGTCGGCGGCGCTGCGGGTGCCGGTGGTGGGGGTGATCGCCCCGGGGGCGAGGGCCGCGCTGCGGCGCACTCGAGGTGGAGGGGTGGGAGTCATCGGCACACCGGGCACCATCCGCTCGGGGGCCTACCAGCGCGAGCTGGAGGTGGCGGCGGGGTCCGGGGGCGTGCGGGTGAAGACGCGGGCGTGCCCCCTCTTCGTCCCGCTGGCGGAGGAGGGGTGGCTGGCAGGAGAGGTGCCTCGGCTGGTGGCGCGCGAGTACCTGGAGGACTTCTCGCGCACGGGGGTGGACACGCTGGTGCTGGGCTGCACCCACTACCCGCTGCTCAAGGAGATCATCGCCGAGGTCGTGGGGCCACGGGTGTCGCTGGTGGACTCGGCGGAGGCCACGGCGGAGGCGGTGGAGGAGCTGCTGAGCGCCAGGGGGGTACTGGCGCCGGAGGGCCGCGAGCCCACCCATGCCTGGTTCGTGACGGACGTGCCGGAGCGCTTCATGGAGGTGGGGGCGCGCTTCCTCGGGCGTCCCATTCCCACCGCCGAGCAGGTGGACCTGTCCTTCTGAACCACCCCTCTCCCCCTGGGAGAGGGACGGGGTGAGGGTTGTTGCGCCCCCGGGTTCCTCCCCGTGCTCAGGAGGAGCGTACCGAGGAGACGGACTTTCCCTCCTCGGTGGCGGCCTCGAGCAGCTCCTTGGCGGCCTGGACGACGGGAGGCTCGGGGTCGGTGGTCTGGAAGACCTCCTGGGCGGCCTCGGCGCCGATGTCGTCCTGGCGGGGGATGAGGCCGGTGAGGCGGGTGATGATGCGCTCGAGGGTGGGGAAGAAGCCGATCATCGTGAGCGGCTTGTTCATCCAGCCCACGGTGATGCAGTAGTACTTGTTGAAGGGGGCGGTGTGGTGGATCTGGTGGTGCGCCGGGGGGAGGATGAGGTGTACGCGCTGGAGGAAGCCGACGAGCGCGGGGGGCTCGTCCATGTGGGACCACTTGTGGAACTGGTTGGTCGCCATCACCCAGAAGATCATCGAGCCGAGGGAGGCGGAGGTGAAGACCCACCAGTGGCTGGAGTGGGGGAGGGCGAGGGCGATGATGGCCACGGGGATGGAGATGAGGCAGTTGTTGCCGTTGGTCTCCACGAAGTCATGGCGGGTCATGGCCTTCTCGTAGACGTGGTGCTCGCGGAAGGGGCGGATGAGGGCC
>QKJM01000973.1 GCA_003249315.1 Archangium sp. | reverse complement strand
GGAGCATCGTGCGCGGGGGAGGTGGGGGGTTCGTGTACGGAAGAGGGGGCATGGGCTACAAAATTGTCGGATGTGAGCACATTTCCTACGAAATTGTTGGAACCGGGTGAGCACCGAGGGGGCGCACCCTGAGAGGGAGTCCAGTTATTTCAAATGGTTGGAGCACTCCACGGACGTACGGGTCGGTTGGCATCGCATCTGCAAAAAGGGCGGCCGTGGAGGCCCGGTGAGGGCCCTCGGAGCGAGGATGCGAATGAACAAGGTGATGGCGGAGTACATCTGGCTCGACGGTCAGCGGCCCACGGCGAAGCTACGCTCGAAGATGAAGGTGTTGGACGGTGAGGTGGGGAGCGTGAGCGATCTGCCTGACTGGGGCTTCGACGGTTCCAGCACGTACCAGGCGGACGGGAAGAAGAGCGACCTGATGCTGAAGCCGGTGCGCTTCATTTCGAACCCGCTGCGGCCGGGGACGAAGGACATCCTGGTGCTGTGCGAGGTGATGAACCCGGATGGGAGCCCGCACTGGAGCAACACGCGGGCGCCGCTAAGGGCGATCGCGGAGAAGGTGGCGTCGGAGGAGGCGTGGTTCGGGTTGGAGCAGGAGTACACGCTCTTCGAGGGGAACCGTCCGTTGGGCTGGCCGGACCGGGGCTTTCCGGCGCCGCAGGGAGGGTACTACTGCGGAGTAGGGAGCGACGAGGTCTTCGGGCGCAAGCTGGTAGAGGCGCACGCGGAGGCGTGCGTGAGGGCGGGGCTGCTGCTGTGTGGAACGAACGCGGAGGTGATGCCTGCGCAGTGGGAGTTCCAGATCGGGCCGCTGCCGCCGCTGGAGATGGCGGACGAGCTGTGGCTGGCGCGCTGGCTGCTGTATCGGATGGGTGAGGAGTACGGCATCAGCGCGACGCTGGCGCCCAAGCCGGTGAAGGGTGACTGGAACGGGGCGGGCTGCCACACGAACTTCAGCACGAAGGCGATGCGTGAGCCGGGAGGCATGAAGGTGATCGAGGCGGCGATGGAGCGGCTGCGTGACCGTCACGAGGCGCACATCGAGGTGTATGGGGCGAACAACTCGGAGCGGCTGACGGGTCAGCACGAGACGGCGCCGATCAACGTCTTCCGTTACGGCAACAGTGACCGCGGCTCGTCGATCCGGATTCCGATGGGTACGGCGGCGCAGGGGTACGGGTACTTCGAGGACCGGCGTCCGGCGGCGAACTGTGACCCGTACGAGGTGTGCCGCATCATGCTCGAGACGGTGTGCGGCTGAGAGTGTCGAAGAGTACATAGGGTCTCCTTGGGGTAAGGAGGCGCGGGCCTGACGGGCGGGGAGTGTGTGGGCTCCCCGCCTGTCGGGCCCGTCGTTTTATGGAGAACCCCTCTCCCTCCGCCCGTGCAACCCCCTCTCGGTCGAGCACCTTGGCGGCACTCCAGGGAGTCCCCACCTTCCAGAGGAAGCCATCTGGAGAGAGGGGAGGTACGGAATGGAAGCCAGTCTGGTGGAGAGGCTGCTGGAGGTGGAGGAACGGCGGGTGCAGCGCCGGGGCCTGGAGCGGGTAAACGAGGAGCTCTTCCAGGAGGCGAGGGAGCGAGTGGAGTTCTACGGGAGCCGGCCGTTGGACGAGGTGGCGGGGCGGCTGAAGGAGCTGGAGAAGGAGTGGGACCTGGAGAGGGTGCTGATGGTGGGGGCGGGGGCGCTATCGCTGGGAAGCGTGGCGCTGGGGCTGAAGGTGGGTCGCGGGTGGCTGGTGGTGACGGGGATGGTGGGGGGCCTGCTGGTGAAGCACGGCGTGACGGGGTGGTGCCTGCCGAGCCGGTTGCTGCGCCGGTGGAAGGTGCGGACGAGGCAGGAGATTGATGGGGAGAAGTTCGCGCTGAAGATGCAGCGAGGAGACTTCCGGGCGATGGGCTCGGCGCACTCGGCGGCCTCGGAGGGGCCGGGCTGGGGCTGAGCGCGCAAGCGCGAGCCGGACGCCGGGAGAAGCGGGGGCATCCGGGCGGGTGGAGAGCCAGCGGGTACGGAGGAACGACTACCGCAGGTTGGCGACGCGCTCGAGGGCCTCGGGCTCCCCGGCGACGAGCAGGGCATCCGAGGGAGTCAGCGGGCGATCCGGATCCGGCACGGGGAGCATGACGTCCTGGAGCATGTCATGGACGGCGACGACGTGGACGCGGTAGCGCTGGGGGAGGGTCAATTCCCGGAGCGTCTTGCCATACCAGCGGTCGGGGACGGGCATCTCCTGCAGGCCGAACTCCTTGCCGAGCTGCACATATTGAAGGAGCCGGCCGCTGGTGAGTCGTGAGGCGAGTCCGAGGGCGGACTCACGCTCGGGGAAGATGCTCTCTGCGGCGCCGAGGGAGTCGGCGATGCGGGCGTGGTCGTCGGAGCGGACCTTGACGTAGATGTTGTGGATGTCGACGTCGCGGAGCGCGAGCAGGGCGAGGATGCTGGCGGCGAGGTTTTCTCCGGTGGAGACGACGGCGGCATCGGCGCCGCGGGCGCCGACCTCTTCGAGGACCTCGCGTTTGGTGGCGTCGCCGACGACGGCCTTGGAGACCTTGTGGCCGATGGCGTCGATGACCTCGGGGCGGGGGTCGATGGCGACGACGTCATGTCCGAGCTTGTGCAACTGCTCGGCAATGACGGCGCCGAAGTTGCCCAGGCCCACCACGATGATGCGCTTCATGTCTTCCTATCCTATCCAACGATGAGGTCTTCGTGTGCGGGACGCACGGCGCGCTTGACGTAGCCGGCGCTCCGCAGGGACAGCGCGGCGAAGAACGCGAGGGGTCCGAGCCGGCCCACGAACATCAGCACGATGATGAGCACCTTGCCGAAGCCGGTGAGCAGAGGGGTGGCTTCCATGGAGAGGCCGACGGTGCAGAAGGCGCTGACGACCTCGAAGAAGATGGGCAGGAAGGCCTGGCGGGCCACGAGCGTGGTGGCGCCGCGCGTCTCGCTGGCGCTGAGCAGGAAGACGGCGGCGGTCATCACGGCGAAGGCGACGAGCGCGAGGCTGACGGTGCGCTCGATGGTGCCGGAG
>QKJM01000204.1 GCA_003249315.1 Archangium sp. | reverse complement strand
ACTATTGAGGCCGAGGAGGTCCTGCCAGCTGAGGCTATCGCCCTCACCGATCACGTCCTGGTACGCTGGGTCCGTCGTCTCGATGGTAAGCCCTCCGTTATTACTGGCGGCCGTGCCCCAGTAGTGCATGATGGAGTAATAGTCGTAAGGAAGCCCTTGGGTGGTGGCGGAGGAGTACGTTTCCTTGTAGAACTGGCTTTCCCAGCCGCTTTTGATGTTCTCAAAGTGGATGGTCACATAGTCGTCCCGATCAGGACGTGTATGCTCGTGGAACATGCCGAGAGCGTGATTTATCTCATGGATGACAGTTCCCTTGTAGGCGCACCCGGCTCCGAGATTGATGGGCTGTCCCCATCCCATCCGACCGAGATACGACCAGCATCCGCTTCCGCTGTCGGTGAAATAGATATAGTCCGTCTGGTCTGTGCGTGGAACAAACTGGATGCAAGACGCCAATGGATGGAATGCGTAGATGACCTCCTGCATTATGGTGGAGGAGAGGGTGCCCAGCTTATAGGGGATTTGCACCACGCCATTCACCTTGGGCCAGCGCTGACTCAGGTCCGCCACGAAGACACTGTTCGTCGAAACGGTCTCGGTCAGCTCGCTGTAGTTGCCGATGGCGATGTCGCCCTCCGCGATGGCAATGTCCCCGCGGCGAAGGACATGGATCATCGAGGGCTCGTCCGAGCCGAAGCCTCGCACCCAGATGGGCACCGCTGGGCCCGTGAGTTCGCCAGCCCCTTCGGCTCCCGCCTTGGACGGAGCCTTGGACGCGGTCTCTTTTCCATGGGCACTCCCGACGCAGAGCGCGAGGAGGAGTGAGGCGAGCGTTGACAGGCACTTCGTGGATTTCACTGTGTCGTCTCCAGTTGCGAGGGTGAGCGCCTGGAGGATTCAGCTTTCATGCCAGATGTTCGGGCTCCTGCTCCTCGAAGCCGCACGGGGAGCGTCGACGTAGCACCCGCGAGAGCAACGCGGCAATGACGCGTCAGGGGCTCTCCCTGACACGTCACGACTGGAATCGGTGCTCCGGTGCCCCTCCTCAGGGGCTCGAGTTCCTTCGCCGTCAGACGCGGAACGCGCCCGAGTAGTCCCTCGGCCAGAGCACCCGCGGTGCGCCCTCCTCCGGCACGACGGCCACCAGCGCGTCCTCCAGCAGCTCCTCCATCTCCAGAGCCTCCACCAGGGTGCGCGCTGCCACCTCCACCTCCATCACCCGGCAGAAGATGTTCATCCTCCCCGGCTGCGTCTCCGCGCCCTCCACCTCGCCGTTGCCCGTCCACCCCAGGTGCTCGGTGAGCAGCTCCTCCACCGCGTGGCGCTGCTCGAAGTCATGCGCCGAGCCCTTGCCCGTCACCGGGTACTGGACGACCAGCGGCACCATGTCGTCCAGCTCCGGCTCGTCATAGCCCTCATCCACCAGGGGCTCGGCCTCCTGGGCGATGGCCATGTCCGGATCCTCCTCCGGGGGCACGGGCGACTTCCGCGTCTCGCCCACCTCGCCCACGATGCCTTGATGCACCGTCAGCGTGCCCTCGTCGTCCACCCACGCCTCCCAGTAGCGGAGCGCGTCGCCTTCCTTCTTGTAGAGCTTCAGCACGGCGCGCACTCTACGCCGGCCCGGCTCAGAAAGCGCGCCCCTGCCCTCCGTCCACCGGCAGCGTGGCCCCCGTCACCCACCGGGCCCGCTCCGAGCAGAGGAACACCACCACCTCCGCCACCTCCTCCGGGGTGCCGAAGCGGCCCCAGGGCAGCTCCTCGCGCAGCATCTTCTCCACCTTCTCCGGCTGCTCCCGCCGCCGCCGCTCCCAGCCCCCTCCGGGGAAGAGGATGGAGCCCGGCGCCACCCCGTTAACGCGAATGCGGTGTCGCGCCAGGTCCACCGCCATCTCCTTCGTGAGCGCGGTGAGGCCCGCCTTGGCCGCCGTGTAGGGCGCGCTGGTGGCGTACTCGCGGCCGTAGATGGAGTTGATGTGTACGATGCAGCCTCCACCCCGCGCCTTCATCTCCTCCACCGCGCGCTGGCTGCACCACACCGCGGACAGCAGGTTGCGCTCGAGCACGTCCGTCCACTGCGCGGCCGTGGCCGAGTCGAAGGAGCCCGCGCCTCCGCTTCCGCCCACGTTGTTGACGAGGATGTCCAGCGCGCCGAAGGCCCGTACCGCCTCATCCACCGCCGCCGCCGCGCCCTCGGGAGTCGCCACGTCCCCCACGAAGGTCGCCACCTCGACGCCGGTCGCCTTCAGCTCCTCGGCCGTCTTCTCCAGGGCCTCCGCTCCCCGAGCGCACAGGCATACCCGCACGCCCTCCCGCGCCAGCTCCAGGGCGATGGCCCGCCCGATTCCCCGACTGCTGCCCGTGACGAGCGCCGCTCTTCCCGCGAGTTCCAGGTCCATGCGGCCCCTTCTACCGTAACCGGGCCCGCGGCCCCGCCTGGAGATCGCCACCCCCGTGGCCCCACCACCGGGAAGCACGGCCGCCAGGAGGAGGACCGACCACCCTCGTATTGTCCATCTCCGACCTCGTGCCCACGCTCTTCCAGAGGGCCCCAGGGAGGAGCACATGATTCGAGTCCACGAGCGGAGTGTGTTGATCGCATCCCACGGCCGGCTGCTCGAAGGAGACCTGGCCGTACCCGAGGAGGCGCTGGGCCTGGCCATCTTCGCCCACGGCAGCGGCAGCAGCCGCCTCAGTGCCCCCCACCTCCAGGTGGCTCGCGTCTTCCACCAGTCACACGTCGCCACCCTCCGGGTGGACCTGCTCACCGCCCCCGAGGAGTTGGGCGAGCGCCGCGGGATGGATCTCTCCTCCGACATCGAGCTGCTCGCCAGCCGCCTGCTCTCCGTCCGAGCCTGGGTGCTCCTGGACGAGGAGACCCGCTTCCTGCCCCTGGGCTACTTCGGCGACGGACTCGGTGCCTCCGCCTCGCTGTTGGCCACGGCCCGCGAGCCCGAGGCCATCTCCGCCCTCGTCTGCTGCGGCGGCCGGCCAGACCTCGTCGCGGACGTCCTCCCCCTCATCCCCCTCCCCACCCTCTTCATC
>QKJM01000997.1 GCA_003249315.1 Archangium sp. | reverse complement strand
CTCCCGCGAGGTGGCGGTGTTGCCCACCTCGTCCAGCTTCGCGAGACCGGAGAGCCGCAGGTACTCCTCCAGCGTGTCGCCGAGGGTCTTCGCCCCGTCCGCCGGAGGGTTGTCCTGGAGCTGTCTCAGGCGGGCATCGCGGAGCGAGCTCCAGGCTCGCGGCTCCACATTCCCCCCTTCGGCGGCGTCCCTGCGCTTGGCCACGGTGAAGAGGCCAGCGTCGATGACACCCGGCACGCGCTGAGCCATTCCCCCGCCGTCCGCCAGCGCTCCGAAGTCGTACGCGGGGACGCGCACCGGCACCTCGCTTCCATTCTTTTCGTCTCGGAACGTGAAGAGTGTCAGCGTGCTCCACAGCAGCGCGCCCGGCGTGCCGTCCACCTCCACCGTTCCCACCGCGAACTCCAGCTCCTCCGGGCCGGGCACGCGCGCGGTGGTGTTGCCCAGCGTCGAGGCCTTCACCTGTGGCAGCCCCTTGCCCCCCGGTGCGCACCGCAGTGGCGCTTTCAGCCCGAGCCCCGTGGCTCGCCGCCTCGCCCGCTCGACGACGCCCATCACCGGCAGCAACGCGGCGACGAGCAGGCTCGCTGGCCGCTCCTGCTCCGTGGCCTCCTCCACGCGGTCCAGGAAGGCCTCGAGCTGCTTCCACGCGGCCTGCCAGACGTCCAGCTCGAAGCGGAGTCGCTGCACCGCGCTCAAGACGACTCCTCCTCTCCGGTGCTTCCACCCTCGGATGATTCGCCTTCTTCGCCTTCGGAGGACTCAGGCAGCAGCGGGTCCGGGCCGGGCGTGCCGAGCCCCATGGCGATCGAGCGCGATGCCCTCCTCCGCGCCCGCTGTGTCTCCGCGATGCCTCTCGCGATGTTCTCCCGCACGTTCTCCGGTAGCGGGGCCAGCACCTCGGCCTGCTCCAGTATCTCCACCCCCGTGGCCCGGGCGCGCCTGCCAATCTCCACCAGCTCCTCCGGAGTGCGCCCCACCGCCGCCGCGAAGCCCGGACCCGCCTCCCGCAGGGCCTCGACGAAGGCGTCCGCGTTCTCCTGGGTCTTGTCCCAGAACTGCTCCACGGCCTCCTTGCCGCCCTGCATGGCCTGCTCGACGGATGCCACCGCGGGGCCGAGCGCCCCCTGCCGCACGCGTTCCCCCAGCTCCTTCAAGGTCAGCTCACCCTCCATCGCATCCATGACGGTGCCCAGGCCGAGCAGCTCCCACAGCAGGGATGCCTTGGCCAGGTTGGGGCCGGCGGCCAGCAGGCACACGCCGCCGATGTAGCCACCGGGCGGGCGGTTGGGCGCCTTCAGGAAGGCCTCCTTCAGCGCGGGGATTCCCCCCTGCGTGGCCACCGGCAGCGCGTAGAGGCCCGAGGTCTTCAGGGCCTCCAGCAACTCGATGATGGACTGCACCGCCTCGGCCAGCTTCAACAGCAGCTTCGCCTTGTCCTGCATGGCGGAGGCCAGGTTCTTCAGCAGGGTGGTGAGATCATTCACCGCCAGCAGCAGTCCTCGTAGCGTCTCCGGAATCTGGAGGAGTCCCTGGAGCTGGGGGAAGAGGTCCCTCAGTCGCGCGGCCTCCCAGTCCGGCTTCACCGAGGCACTTCGCGCCTGCGAGCGCCGTGGATCCGCTGAGCCCCGGCGGTAGCGCTCGAAGGCCTGCTCGAAGGCGTCCACGTTGATCAGTCGCCCCAGCAGGTAGAGCGCCTGCCGCAGCGCCTCCAGCGACGGCGTGGCCACCACCAGGAACACCGCCTGCACGGGGGCTCCTTCCGTAATCACGGGCCGATTCAAGTCCCCAGGGTCATCGAACGACGCCACGAAGCGCCCGGCCCATTTCTGGAAGCCGTCGGGGACGATCGGCGGGGGCTCCAGCGCCTGGCCCGCACGGAAGTCCCGGCCCGGCTCCAGGTAGATGCCCGACTCGGAGAGGGGCACCTCCCGGGGGATGATTCCCGGCGCGTCCGCGTAGAGGTATGCGCCGGTGTTGATCAGATCATTGATGATGTCCCGCAGCAGCTCGTACGCCGCGAGGATGAGCGCGCGGAATGGATCCGCCACGCCGATGAGCACCGAGGCGAGGAGTTGCAGCAGCGAGGCCAGCGTCTGGAGCAGCGCGGCGATGATCCGCAGCGGCGGACTCACGATGGAGACGAGCTGATCCAGCCCCGGAATGGACGCGAGCACCAGCGGGCGCCAGCCCGGCACGGAGGGCTCTCCCTCGGGGCGCTCCTCACCGAGGGCCTCGTCGATCGTCCCGGACAGCTCCTCGCAGCACCTCTCCAGTGCGCGTCGCAGCTCAGCGATATCGGCGGCGGGGTTCGAGTCCACGTGCCTCCTCCCGGGCGCGTCGCTCCAGCTCGGTCAGCTTCTTCAAGCGGTCCACGTCCTGCGCGAGTCCCACCGCGGCGGCCTGCTCCAACAGCGTCTTCACCTCCCGCAGCCGTTCCTGCAGGGTGGAGGGATCCAAGGGTTTCCAGCTCGGGTCGGTCATGTGCTCACCCCACGGGGAAACGTTTGACGAGGCCGAAGTAGGACCAGTCCAGCAGTGGCGTCATGGCGGCCCAGGTGTCCAGCAGGGGCCCATAGGCCGGCAGGGTGAGCGGGTTCACCAGCTTGAGGATCTGCGCCAGCATGGTGAAGTGCAGGGCCAGCCCGTCTCCCAGCACCATGGGGGAGATGGCGCTCGTCCCTCCGAGCTGACACACCCCCAGCATCGTGTTCACCGAGATGTTCCCCAACAGCGCGTCGATGGAGACGGCGTTGAGGGAGGGCCCGGGCAGGTCCGGTGAGCCCGCGGCGATCTTCACCGCCCTGGCCGCGGCGACCTGCGCATTGCCTCCCGAGGCGAGGCCGTAGCCCCCGATGGCCGTCTCCTCGACGGCGCCCGAGACGCTCCGGATGTGCGAGCCCCGGATGGTGTCCGTCCGAGAGCCTTCGACGCTCTCCCTTACGCCCGTATGGTCGATGAGGCGCGAGTAGCCCGCGGCGTCCACCTGCTCCTCGAGGCTGCCTCCCACCTGGAGCGTCACGTCTCGCTCCACCTCGCGCGTGTG
>QKJM01000023.1 GCA_003249315.1 Archangium sp. | reverse complement strand
CTCCAGCACCGACTCCAGCTCACGCCACCGACCATCATCCGGAGCCAGCCCCAGGTGACGCTCGACGAGCAGGGCAAAGCGAGAGACGAGAGAAGAGGGCACGGCCGTCATGAAGTCGCCTCGTCCTCGGAAGGCGCATCGGAGGGCATCTCCAGACGCTCCCAGAAGTCCTCCGGCAGCAGGCGCGCGGCCCCCAACACCGCCAGCAACCGTCCATCATAGGAACCCAGCCTCTGCACATGGCCGCCCGCGGTGGCGCGCAGCAGGGGTGGAACGGACTCCAGCGAGCCCTCCTCCATCCAGCGCAGCCCCACCACCTCGTCCACCTCGAGCGCCAGGTGCCCCTCGGGCACGCGCAACGACACGAAGCGCTGGCCGGGCGTGGACTGCGCCTGGCCTCCTCCCAGCAGCGCCGCCAGGTTCACTACCGGAGCGGGCGCGCCACGGACCAGGCTCACTCCACGTACGAAGGCTGGCGCCGCCGAGACCGGGGCTACCGGCAACGGGCGCATCGTCTCCTCCACGCCCTCCAGTGGCAGCGCGGACATCCACTCCTGCGCTCGCACGACGAGGTAACAACGTAGGCTTTGCGTGGACATGCCCTTCCCCGAGAACGGTCTGGTCCGGGTTCCTCCACCAGAGCACAGAGGCCGTCACCCTGTCGAGCTTCGCACATTCCGAGGAGCCCCGCACCGGGTGAGAACCCCACTTCCGGCGCTACCTCGGCCCTGCTCCGGCCGAGCGGTGACGCGCCGCGTCGTCCGCTCACGCACAATGAGAGGACCACACCATCGCCAGCGGGCGCCCACCACGGCATGATTCGCGCGGCGGCGCCCGGCCCGGAAAAAGGAGAGCCGCCCTTCCTCCCGAATTTCAACTTTCGTAAGATTTGCGTCTCAGGTTGTAATACTCAAGCGGCGGTCCTCGGCCATGAAGACCTTCTCCCCCGAAGTCAGGCCCATGCCCTCCAGGTCGGAGCTCGTCCACCTGCCCTCGCGCCGAGGGTTGCACCGGTGGGAGGCGGCACTAGCGAGGAGCACCGCCCATGTCCGCGCCCACCTGCGCACCTCACCTCACCCGGGAGTGGGGGTGTTCACGCACTCCCAGGTGAGCGGGCGTCTCTTCGAGACGGCGCTCACGCTGCACCTGCTGCGGCGCGAGGGAGTGGAGCCCCAGTGGCAGCAGCGGCTGGAGAGCTGCCTGGAGGAGAATCTCGCCGGGGCGGATCCCTTCAGCCATCTGGTCGCCAGCCAGGTGCTGGGCCGTGAGCCCGACACGAGCGCCCGAGCCGCGCTGGACGGGCTGTTGGAGGGCCTGCGCTATGGGAAGGATCGCAAGCGCCACCTGCTGCAGGTGCTGTTGATGGAGCTGGGGGTGATCCCCGACGTGCCAGAGCTGCTGGAGTCCCTGCCCGCCTCCCATCCCTCCTGGCATCTCTTCAGCCGCATCTATGGCGCCGCCAGCCGGCTCATCCTGTATCGGCGCCAGGGCCGGAAGGTGGAGGCGCTGCCGGAGGCCGCCTTCCTGCGCGAGACGCAGGGAGCCAACGGGGGCTGGGAGCAGCAGGCCCTGCTCACGCTGGTGGCGCTGCTCGGCCTCGGGAGGGAGCAGCCGGAGAGCTTCTCGCGGGGCCTGGAGTTCCTGGAGTACCTCTCGCGCCCGGATGGCAGCATCCCCTTCATCGACAACCTCCACCTCTGGGTCACCGCCCTGTCGGGGCTGGCGCTGGAGGACTGCCACGGCCTGCCTCCCGGCAGCCTGCGCAACCTCGGGGACTACGTGCTCTCCCACCAGTCTCCCGAGGGAGGCTGGGGCTTCACCGAGCACGTCGTCCAGTGCGACACGGACAGCACGGCCCACTGCCTCATGCTGCTGCAGGAGGCGGGGGAGCCGCACTACGCGAGCGCCATCGCGCGGGGGCACCGCTACCTGCTGGCGCTTCAGCGGCCGGATGGTGGCTACCCCACCTACGTGAGCGAGGGCGACTCGGAGGTGACGATGACGGCCTGCGTCCTCCAGGCGCAGGCGCGCTGGCTGCCCAACGCCCCCCACCTGCGCGAGCCGATGCTGCGCGGACTGCGCTACCTGGTGGACAGACAGCGCCCCGATGGGGCCTTCGAGCGAAGCTGGAGCCTGTGCGAGACGTACAGCCTCTTCCGCGTGCTGTGGGCGCTGGAGGACTGCCAGTCGGTGGCCACCGGGTGGCAGACGGAGACGCTCCAGCAGGGGGCCCTGCGCTACCTGCTCGCTCACCAGCATGAGGACGGAAGCTGGGGACAGACGCCCGACGAGCCCGGGGACGTGCTGAGCACGGCCTATGCCACCTCGGCGCTCAGCCTGATGGGCCACGGAGAGCGGCTGCAGGCCGCGGTACGCTACCTGTTGTCCCAGCAGTCGCCGGACGGCGCCTTCCTCTCGCGACCGGATCAGTCCGGGCCCCGTCCCCTCGTATATGACGAGCCCCTGCTCGGCTCCCTCTTCTCCATCGTCGCCTTGAGCAAGGCCCACCGCCTCCTGGCCGGCGGCGCCTCCACGCACACCCATGCGAGGAAGACGGCGTGAACGCCTCGGAGCTGCTCGGGCCCTATCGCCCCCTGATGCGCGACGCGCGTCACGGGGAGGTGACCCACCTGCTGCTGGAGTGGTCCCTCAGGTATTCCTTCCGGGGGACGGAGCCCTCCGAGCTCGCGCGGGAAGCCTTCGTGTCCAGCGCCTTCGAGGCCTACTGCTGCCCACCCGATGCCACCCTCGAGGAGAACCTTCTCGGCTCGAAGTTCATCGTCTGCTTCCTCAAGGCCGATGACGGACCCGCCGAGGAGCTGGCCGCCTTCCTCTCTCCCTCCGAGGACGGGACAGCCGCTCCCACGGAGCTGCGGGCCTGCCACGCCTCCTGGCTGGAGGGGCTGCGCGGCCTGGGCCGGGACACACGGGAGCCCCAGGCCGCTTTCCGCCAGATGTGCGAGTGCATGAGGGCGGAGCATGAGCTGGAGCCGGACTCGGTGACGGAGGCGCGATACCGGGAGCTCCGACGGTACATCGTCGCCGTGCC
>QKJM01000511.1 GCA_003249315.1 Archangium sp. | reverse complement strand
AGGGCGGGCCCCAGCAGGCGCACCCCCCAGGAGGCTGGAGGCATGTTGCGGCCGAGGAATTCCCCGAGGAAGCGGGCCACGCGAGCGGTCTGCTCCGGGTGCTCGCCCTCGAGCCGCACCGCGGCCATGCGGGAGTGGGGAGGCCACGCGAGTACGCGCCGGCGCTCCAGCTCCCGCTCGGCGAAGCCGTCGAAGTCATGGGCGAGCATGCACTTCACCGGCTCGGCCTCGGGGTTGTACGTCTGCACCAGGACGCGGCCTGGGTCCTTCCCCCGTCCGGCGCGGCCGGCCACCTGGGTGAGGAGGTGGAAGGTGCGCTCGGAGGCGCGGAAGTCGGGGATGGCCAGCGAGGTGTCCGCCATCACCACGCACACCAGGGTGACGCCGGGGAAGTCATGCCCCTTGGCCACCATCTGCGTGCCCACGAGGATGTCGATTTCACGGCGGGCGAAGGAGGCCAGCAGCTCGGTGAGGCGCTCGGCGCTGGTGGCCGAGTCCCTGTCGAGCCGGGCCACGCGGGCATGGGGAAGGCGCTCGGCGACCTCGGCCTCCACGCGCTCGGTGCCGATGCCCAGCTTGAGCAGGGGCCCGGTACACTCACGGCACTCGGAGGGCACGGGGTGGGCCTCGCCGCAGTAGTGGCACACCACCCGGTTCTGCGAGCGGTGGAAGGTGAGGCACACGTCACAGTCAGAGCACTTCACCGAGGAGCCACACACCTCGCAGAGCAGGAAGGTGCTGTGCCCACGGCGGTTGAGGAAGAGGATGACCTGCTGGCCTCGGCCGACGGTCTCCTCCATGGCGGCGAGCAGCGGCGGGGAGAGGATGGGCGCCTCCTCCTGGACGAGCGGCTCGCGGGGGCGCTCCTGGCGCAGGTCCACCAGTTGAATCGTGGGCATGGGCCGGTCGTCCACGCGGTTGCGCAGCTCCAGCTTGCGGTAGCGCCCGCGGCGGACGTTCTCCAGCGTCTCCAGCGAGGGTGTGGCCGAGCCGAGCACCACCATCGCCCCGGCCTGCCTGGCGCGCACCACGGCCAGGTCCCTCGCCTGGTAGCGCAGCTTGTCCTCCTGCTTGAAGGAGGGATCATGCTCCTCGTCCACCACGATGAGGCCGAGGTTCTCCACGGGGGCGAAGATGGCCGAGCGCACGCCCACGGCGATGCGCACCGTGCCCTTGCGCAAGGCCTGCCAGTGAAAGAGGCGCTCGCGGTCCTTGAGGGCCGAGTGCAGCACGGCCACGTCCCCGCCGAAGCGGCTGCGGAAGCGGCCCACGAGCTGGGGGGTGAGAGCGATTTCGGGAACCAGGATGAGGCTGCCCTTGCCGAGCTCGAGAGCGCGCTCCACGGCGCGCAGGTACACCTCCGTCTTGCCGCTGCCGGTGACGCCGTGGAGGAGGAAGGGCTGGAAGCCGCCAGCCTCGAGCGTGGCGTGGAGCACCTGCACGGCGACGCCTTGCTCGGGGGTGAGCTGGGTGGGGCGGCCCTGGGCGAGTCCCTCCTTGACACCGGGGGTGAGCACCTCCTCGTCGATGCGGACGAAACCGCGTGCGGCGAGCTTGCGGAGGGTTTCACGAGCACCGGGAATGGCGTGGGAGACCTCCTCCACGGGGGCTCGGCCGCCCACGGCGAGCAGGTAGGCCAGGGCGGCGGACTGGGCGGGGGCGCGACGCAGGACGGCGGGGGCCTCGGCGACGAGCGCCACGGCGAACTGCTGCACGTCCGGCTTCGCCTCCTTCTCGTCCACGGCGGTGGAGAGACCGGGAGGGAGCGCACCGCGGATGACCTCGCCGAGCGGGTAGCGATAGTGCTCGGCGGCGAAGCGCAGGAGCGCGATGAGGTCCGCCGGCAGGGAGGGCGAGTCCTCCAGCACCTTGAGGATGGGCTTGAGCTTGACGCCCTCCTCGGAGGGGAGCGTGGAGGGCCCGAGGAAGAAGCCCAGCGACATGCTGCGGCCGAAGGGCACGAGGACCCGCTGGCCCGGTGCGAGGCGCCCGGAGAGAGCCTCGGGGACGAGGTAGGTGAACTCGCCCCGGACGGGACGGCCCACTGCGATGGAGGCGAGGACGGGGGCACTCACGGAGACTGGGGACCACTGTAGCGGCGCCCTCCGACACCGGTAGTTTCCGACCCCCGGGTTACTCGGGGTGCGGGCCCACTCCACCGGGAAGTGGTCACACCGGCCGAGCGCTCCAGGTTCCAATCCGCTCAGCCCGACGACCCTCTACAGGCTCGCCAAGGCCCAGGTGCTGATTCTGGACGACTTCGGGCTCGAGCCCCTGGGCGCGGCCGAGCGCAAGGAAGGTGGTCTCGTTGGCTTCTTGTCACGGTCAGTGCCTCCGAGGAACACGAAGCCCAGGAGCGTCCATCTCACAAGGCCCCGATCCGCGCCGTCACCACCCGAGACGCTGAGCGTTGGCTCGTCCA
Source organism: Archangium sp. (assembly GCA_003249315.1). Taxonomy (GTDB): domain Bacteria; phylum Myxococcota; class Myxococcia; order Myxococcales; family Myxococcaceae; genus QKJM01. The sequence continues at coordinate 636 of QKJM01000511.1, read as the reverse complement.
CTGCGAATGCCCGGCCCCGAGCCACTCGCCACCTCAATATTGAATCCAATCAATGGCCCTACGGGCCTCCTCCCCAACGGTCCCCACAATAGCGGACGACCGACCAGGGTCCTCCACCATGCCTTGGAGGGCTGGAATCACAGAATGGTCTCTCGAAGCTCCGAGAGCAAAAATTGCGTAATACCGCACTTCGGCCGAGGGGTCATTGAGCGCCCACAGCAGCACTTGTGTGGCAACCATGTATCCCAGCTTATCCCTGCTCTTTCGCCAGAATAGATAGCCAATCCCCTCCGCAGCCTGCCCCCGAACGGCTGGAACCTCGTCAACATCAGCGAAAACCTTCACCAACGGCCACCATGCACGAAGGTCATCTTGCCAGCTGAGCGCGTGCAAAATTGCCTGGCGGTTCATCGCTCGGTGCTCAGACTCCAACTTCCTCACCAGGGGCACTGCCATCCCCTTGTCGGACGCAAGAAGAAGAGAGGCCTCTACGACAACCTCTCTCTCATCGCCACTCAAGGCATCAAGAGCCATCTGGCGCGCGTCCTGGGGCGGTCTGTCTGTGCTCGTCAAGTCTGCCTCCGGCTTGGCTTACGGATTGATCTTGGTCTCACAATCCCTCTGCATGTGTTCGGT
>QKJM01000665.1 GCA_003249315.1 Archangium sp. | reverse complement strand
TCCCTCCTCCTCTCCTCCTCTCCCCGTCCTTCCCAGCAAGGCAGCGGCGCCACCTCCAGTTCCACCGTCTCCGCCCACTCCTCCGCGTACCTCCCCTCCCCCTCCGCTACGTCCTCCCGCCTCCGTGCGCTCCAACGCTTCGTCCAGTTGAACCAGCGGAAAACCCGCCGCGCCGGCCCCAGCAACTGCGGCAGGCAGCTGAGGCCCGGCCACTCCGCGCACTTTTCCACCAGCCCCTCCTTCACCCCGTGCGCGAGCACATAGCGCAGCCGGCCCACCAGCGCCGTGTCATCCAGCACAGGCTCCGCCGAGTAGCGTCGCTCCCAGAAGCCGCCCCGCCAATCCACCAATTGCCCCACCTTCCGCGAGAGATTGGCGCGCAGGTACTGCATGAAAGAGGCGAGCGCCGCCCCCTGCGCCCACACCAGCAGGTGGAAGTGGTTGGAGGCGAAGGTGAAGGCGTGCAGCCTCACGGCACCTCCGCTCTGCTGCACGGCCTTGGCCAGCACCCCGCCCACCACCTCGTTCACCTCCTGGCTGGGGCGCAGCAGCAGTCGCCCCTGGAAACACCTCGACGTGACGAAGTAGTACCCTTCCTCCTGGAACATCCTCAGTGGCCAACCCATCCCCTCCCCCTGCGTGCGCTCCGCGAGGATGTATGCACTATGCGGGCCACTCGCAAACACTTGGAAACATTGGGCAATGGGGAGACTCACCCGTCCAGCCGAGTCCCCTTCGCGTTCGTTTCACGCGTGTCGAATCCTTTGACACCTCCTCGGAGACACCTCCTCGGGGAGAATCCTTTGACACCTCTTCGGGGAGAATCCTTTGACACCTCTTCGGAGACACCTCTTCGGAGAATCCTTTGACACCTCTTCGGGGAGAATCCTTTGACACCTCTTCGGACACCTCTTCGGACACCTCTTCGGACACCTCTTCGGGACACCTCTTCGGAATCCCTACGAGGCCGGCACATCCCACTCCACATCCAGCCGCTCGATCCTCCGGATGGTGAGACTCTTGAGAAACCCGGGCGATGGCGCGGGAAGGAGCCGCAGTCCCGGTAGGCGCTGAAGCAGCAGCTCGAGCGCGATGCGCGCTTCCAGCCGAGCGAGCGGCGCGCCAATGCAGAAGTGGATGCCCTGGCCGAAGGCGATGTGGTTCTTCACATCGGCCCGTCGGACGTCGAAGCGCTGCGGCTCGTGGAACCGCTCCTCGTCGCGATTGGCCGAGGCGAAGGCAAGCCGCAGGTGCGCTCCCTTCGGAATGCGCACCCCTCCGAGCGTCACGTCCTCCACCGCGGTGCGTGCCATCGCCGTCACCGGAGAGGTCATCCGCACTGCCTCTTCCACGGCGGCCGGAATGAGGCCCGGGTCACTCCGCACCGCCTTCATCTGCTCGGGGTGGTGGAGCAGCAGCTCCACCGCTCCCGCGATGAGGCCCGCCGTCGTCTCGTGGCCCGCGAAGAGCACCTGCATCAGCATGCCTACCAGCTCGGCCATGCTCGGGGGAGGTTCCTGCGCCTGCGCCGCGCTGACGATGTCGCTGAGCAGGTCATCCCTGGGCGAGGCCTTCCTCTCCTCGAGCGCCGCCGCGATGTACCGCTGCAGATCCAACACCCCTCGCGCCTGGGTGACCAGTTCCTCGAGCGGGCCCTGCCCCACGAGGACAGCGCACCAGTCATCGGACCAGCGCCGGAACCTCCGAGTCTCGGAGGCAGGAATGCCCAGGATGCTGGCGATGACGAACGCGGGCAGCGGGTGGGCGAAACGGTCGAACAGGTCCGCCCTCCCCTCTTTCACCAGGCCGTCGATGAGCTCGCCCGCCCGGGCCCGGATGTGGGCCTCCTTCTCCGAGATGCGCCGCGCGGTGAACGCCTTGGCGACCAGGCCACGCAAGCGCCCGTGGGCTGGCGGATCATTGTCCACGAGGCTGGGGTGCTGCGGATATCCCTCCATGAGGACCTGGATGATCTCGGGCGGCAATGACGGGGCGCCCGCAGTGATGGAGTGGACGGAGGAGAACCGCCCCGGCTCCGCGAGCACCGCGCAGATGTCCTCATGGCGCGTGACGACCCAGACACCGAGCGCCGGGTTATAGAACACCGGCTCCTCACGCCGGGCGCGTGAATAGAAGGGGTGGGGATCCTCGAGCTGCGGGGAGACGAGCGGATTGTACCCTGACCCGAGGCCAGGCTCTTGCGGCGTACTGGACATGGACGACCTCGCTTCCTGGGAAGGTGCCTCTGGGAAGGTGTCAGAGAACTCGCATGGAAGAGTCGAATTGGCCCGAGTCCCCTTCGCGTTCGTATCACGCGTGTCGAGTCCTTTGACACCTTACTCTGGGCGTGACTCGAGGAGGAACCGAGGGCTCTCCTGACCGTTCCCCCTGGTTCCAGCACAGCGAGCGGACTCCTGCATCGCGCCTGTTTTCTCCGGCCCGAGCCCTCTCCTTCCCTCTGAAAGGGGGCCTTCATGGCGAACGCATCATTGTCACTCCAGAAGCCCACCATCGGTGGATGGGGAAGAGGCACGGCAGTGCTGGACAGGGTCCGGCGGACGGCGCGCACCTGGGGCATCAACACCCTCAACTCCCTCGTCTACCTGCTATCCGGGGGTATGACGGTCCTGCACACGGGACGCTACGCCCCCTGGCGCGGGACGTGGAGCAACTGGAGCCGGACCTTCCAGTGTCAACCTTGCCGCTTCGCGAGGCCGCGGACGGAGGAGGAAATCTGCCACCTCGTCCGCAACGCGGAGCGGGTCCGAGTCGTCGGCAGCGGCCACTCGTTCAATGACTCGCCCCTGAGCAATTCCCTCATGCTCTCTCTCGAAAGGTATGACCAGGTCTTGTCGGTCGACCCGGAAGAGAAGGTCGTTCGCGTGCAGGCCGGCATCAAGCTGAGGCACCTCAACACACGGCTCCATGAGTGGGGCCTGGCCCTGCCGTTGCTGGGTTCCACCGATGCCCAGCAACTCGGGGGGTTGCTCGCGACGGACCTCCATGGCACCGGGAGGGACCATGGCTACCTCTCCGAGCAGGTGCTCTCGCTGCGGCT
>QKJM01000589.1 GCA_003249315.1 Archangium sp. | reverse complement strand
CTTCGTCATGCTGGCGACGGCCGCCATCGGCAATACGGCGGGGCTGGCGGTGAAGGGGGCGGGGTTGCCGGGCTCCTCAGGTGCGGCGTTGCTGGCGGAGTCGCAGGGGGGCTTCCGGTTCATGGCCCTGGCCGAAGTGGAGGCGGTGGCCGTCTCCTCCGAGGGCGCCTTCACCATCGCGCTGGCACCGGGGGCGGTGGCCATGACGTCCCAGGGCCTGGGTCGTGGCATTTCCGAGCCGGTGGACGCGAGGGGGCACGAGCATCACATCGCCACCAACAAGTGGTGGGACTCGACCAGCAATGGCGGCCCGTGGTCGCCCAGGTTCAAGAAACTCTTCGACCGAGCGGGTATGTCGCTGGACGACCCGGTCAACAAGGTCCGAGTGGCAGGGCACAGGGGGCCTCATCCCGAGGAATACCACCGCAAGGTGTTCAAGCGGTTGAACGAGGCATTAGAAGACTGTAGCAGCGTCCAGCAGTGCCGGGAGTTGCTCGCCAGGGAACTCAGGAAACTTGCCCAGGAGATTTCGACAAAGGGCACCAAGCTCAACAAGCTGATCACTCGGGGTTGACGTAATGTGGAGCCCATGATGCCGAGGCGGTACTTCGAGCTGTTCGATGACATCTACACCCCCGGATGCTGGGAGCTGGATGATCCAACGGACCAGAGTGGTCAGGAAATGGCCAACCCGTGGATGTTCAGAAAGGGGGAGCCGGTCCAGATGGAGGAGAGCCTGAGGGTTCCCATCTCCAGACCAGGCAGACCGCTGGACTTCTCCATGGCCGGTGTTGGCGTCACGCCTGTCGTGCATGCGAAGGTGGCCTCCATCCTCAACAGATTGGCCCCCGATGATGTGCAGCTTTTCCCAGTGAACGTCGCCTCGCAATCCGAGCCGTACTTCCTCGTCAATGTCACTCGAGTCGTCAAGTGCATCGACGATGAAGCTTCTGAAGAAGTGCAGTATTGGAAGCCGGAGGACGGGCGACCGGAGAAGGTCGGCAAGTACCGGGCGGTGTCCGGCATGCGCATTGACCCTTCCAAGGTGGGCGACGCCAGGGTGTTTCGCACCTGGGGATGGACCATCGCCCTCATCGTGTCCGAGGAGATCAAGGAGGCCCTGGAGCGCGCGGGCGTCACGGGCGTGAAGTTCAAGGAGGTCACAGGCCCGAGCGCCATCAGTCCGGAGGAGCGTGAGAGGAACCGGAAGCTCCTCGAGCTACGGGAGCAGACGGACGCGGCCCGCGAAGCCTTCTGGCGCACCTTGGGGAGGCTGGATGAGGAGGCCATCATCCCCATCGTCGTAGGTGGCTCATGGCCGGCCCAGCGACAGGTCTGGCGTATCATCCACCGCCCAGGTGGGCGCACCCTGCTGGTGACGGACGGCCTCTCGGACTTCTTCGTTGACCGCGTGGCGCCGTCCGTGGGCTTCGGCTTGGAGCTTGCGCTAGAGACGGATGAGCCCCTGGGGGACGTCGAGAGGAGCTGGCCCCTTCTGCTGCTGGAGCGGGTGGCGTACGAGGTGGCGGAGCACGAGCACGTGCGCGAGCGGCTGAAGGCGGGCTTCATGTCCATGGAGGTTTCCGGGAAGGGCATGCCCGAGGCGCTCGTCACCCATGAGGGGAGGGTGGGCGTGCTGCTGGGCATGGCGTCGAGCACGCTGCCTCAGTACTTCGCCATGCCGGCCGGAGAGGTGCGGCTCGTCACCGTCAAGGCGCTGCTACCGGCGGAGCTGGTGTACCTCCTGGAGCATGGGAGGAGGGGCCGGGACGAGTTGGTGCGCCAGTTCGTGGAGAGAGGCGAGGGGTACCTGTCACGAGCCCGGCGACCGTCGGTCGTGTAGCCTCACCCCGCCGCGAGCGCGCGCGGAGTCGGTCGAGGAGGGAGGCGACGAAAAATCGTCCGGGGAGCGGCGACTTTTTACTCCCCACCGCGATAATGGAGGTGAACCTGCATTTTCCTGGAGATTTCCATGTCCCGAGTTGGAGACGGTCCCTCTCGTTCCGCATCGCGGTCCCGTGCTTCGGACTGCACTCCTTCCCGGAGCACGCCCACCTCCACGACGCCCAACTCTACGCCCGCGCCTGCGCCCACTCCCACGGCGCGTCCCGCGGCCTCGGCCAGCCAGTTCGCTGAGTCGGCCTACGTCGGCACCAAGCACGTCTCCAATGGAGCGCAGGTGCCCGCGGCCGTCGCCAACATCTCGACGCGTACGCCCGCGGGGCTGGGTGTGGCGCTCAATCGGGTGGGGGTCGCCGGTTCGGTGGGGGCCACCGCCATCTCCGTGTACGAAGCCGCTCGGGACATCAGCGCGGCCAGGGCCAACCCCAACCAGAGCACCGTCAGCCAGGCCGTGGCCTCGGGGCTGAGCGTGCCGCGCAACGTGGCGGCCACCGCGGGCGCCGTCTTCACCGCCCACAATGCGCGCGTGTACCGCGACGCCCACCGCGCCGCGCAGAGTGCCTTCCGTGCCGCCGCTCCCCAGGCCTCGCAGCGGGCCATGAGCGCCGCCGCTCGTGCCGCCGCTTCCACCTCGGTCGATGCCCTGCAGCAGGGACTGCGCACCGGAGCCTCCCGGCCCATCAGCCGCGCCGCCACCCGCGCGGTGGAGACGGCCGTGGACACCGCGGTGCGCAACCAGGGCGTCCTTCGCCAGACCATGGGCACCACCGCCCGCAACACCGCCCGCGCCGTGCTGCGCAACACGGCGGATGACGTGGCTCGCGCCGCCACCCGGACCGCCGTCCGCAGCGGCGCCGGTGCCATGGGGCGCGCCGCCGCCCGCTTCGCCCCTGGCGTCAACGTGGCCGTCGCCGCCATGGACGTGGGCATCGCCGCCTCGACCCTGGCCAACCCCGAGGCCTCCACCACCGCCAAGGTGACGAGCGTCATCACCGCCGCCGGCTCCATCGCCGCGGCCACCAACATCCCCGTCGTCAGCCAGGTGGGCGCCGCTGTCTCGGTGGTGTCCAGCTTCGTCGGCGGCCTCTTCGGCTGAGTCGTCCTCCGCGCCCCGGGGGAGCGGTCGTGGTAGGAATACGGGCCTCCCTCACTGGAGACTCCACCCACATGGCTCGCTCCCCCCGCTCATCGACTCCCTCTTCCAGCGAAGAGGTCCTCCTGCGCAACAAGGTGCAGCAGGGGGCGCTGGCTCGCGCTCTCTCCACCGAGAGCGTGGCGCTGCCCTCGGTGGAGGCTCCTTCGCTCGAGCAGCTCGAGGTCACCGTCCCTCCTCCCTCGCCCGTCACCCAGGACGCGGTGATGGAGCGCTTCCAGGAGCTGCGGGGAGAGCTTGCCGAGCGTCGCGGCCGAGAGGTGGGGGAGGCCCTGGCCGCCGGAGACGAGGTGCGGCTGGACATCATCGGCCTGGCCGACGGCCGCATCATCCCCTTCAGCGTGCGCGATGACTGGCTGACGGAGGTCGCTCCCCGCCCGGCGCTGCCCGGCCTCTTCGAGGAACTGGTGGGCAAGAGAGTGGGTGAGGCGGTGCGCATCCCGGTGGTGCTCCCCGCGGACTACCCCGCTCCGGCGCTGCGCGGGGTGGAGGCGCAGTTCATGGTGGAGGTGAAGGCCGCCTGGGAGCGGACGCTGCCCGAAGAGGAGAGTCCGCGGCTGCTGGAAGCTCTGGGCAGCGGCTCCCTGGAGGAGGGGATGGAGTCCATCGCGCGGGAGCTGGCCGAGGAGTCGGTGGAGGCGCAGCGGCTGGAGGCCACTCAGCGGGTGCTGGACGAGGTGGCCGAGCGCACCCGTGTGGAGCTGCCCGAGGCGCTCGTGGAGGATGAGATTCGCCGTCTGTGGGGGCGCACCGAGGGCCGCCTGTTGGCTCGGAGAGGCGTGCCCGCGGGAGACCAGGAGGGGGCCTTGCAGGGCTGGCTGGAGGACGGTGGCCAGCGACTGGAGGCCGCGCGTCGGCTGCGCATCGCGCTGGGGCTCAAGGCGCTCGTGGAGCGGGAGGGGCTGAAGCTGGAGGAGGCGGACGTGCATCGCTTCCTCGACGAGGTGGCGGAGGAGCTGGGGATGGAGCGCGGCGAGGTGGAGCAGGCGTTGAAGGAGAACCGCGCGGTGGCCCGTGCGGCGGCGGAGACGGCGCTGCACCTGCGGGCGGTGGAGTACGTGATGGAGCGTGCCCGCATCCACTTCGAGGGTGTGCCCGCGGCGGAGCCTGGAGAGGGCTGATGGGCTGGTGGGATGCGCTGTGCTTTCGCGGCTGGCCCCGGCCTGAGCAGCCGGCGAGCAGGATGTTGGACCTGACGCGGCCCGGCTTGTGCGGCATTCCCCTGGGCGCGGCCACCCAGCGCCTGCGGGAGGAACTGGGAGCGCCCGCGTCGTACTGGGCCTGGCGCCGCGGGCTGTGGCTCTACCCGGCCTGGGGCCTGCGCTTCGACGCGCCAGGGAACGAGGAGGTGGAGGGGCTGTACGTGGTGCTGCGGCGTCCCGAGCAGGCGGCGATCGCCCCCGCCCGGGTGCGCTGGCACTCCTTCCCGGGCCAGGTGCTGCTGCCGGACCAGCGCGTGCTGGCCAGCGAGCTGGAGCGCGGTGGCCTGGAGAAGGCGCTCGGGCAGCCGGACCGGCTCGAGGAGGAGGAGGGGGAGACGCTCCTCACCTGGCTGCGGGAGGGGTGGAGGCTGGAGGTCTCCTTCCACCCGGAGGGAGAGCCGCTCTCGCTGGGCGTCTCTCGCGAGTGAGGGGTCTCCGACTCCCTTACCGCGGCCGTCTTTCTCTCCCTCTCCAGTTTCCTGTCCTGCAACTCATTGCATCCCGCTCGTTCAGCGGCTTCCTCCTCGCCAGAACGCCTTTCGTCCCAGGAGCTCGTTCTTGTAGGTAGGTCTTTTCCCCACTGCAATGGGCGGTAGTGGTCTGCCACTTTGTCCCAGCTCTGCTCCTTGACGGGGAATGCGCGGTTCTGGTATATATCTTGCTTACATCGTCAATCTCGCGGCGCGGAAAGGCTTGAGCCCATGGATCGCGACTTCCATTACTACGGCGCCTACTATGCGGCTCGCACTGCGGGGTTCACGCACGGCCAGGCGCACGTCATCGCTTCCTCGTCGCAGTTCATCGACGACTGTACCGAGGACATGGCATACGACTGGAGCGGGGGCGTCACCAGTCGCAGCATCAAGCAGCATCTGTCGGTCCGGATCGTGCTCGACGATTTGCGGGAGATCGACTTCCGCCCTGTCCTCACCGGTGTGAGCCAGATGGCTGCCTGGTCGGGCCACGCCAGTGATGAGGAGAACCGGCACCTCTGGGTGCCCTTCCACTTCCTCCCCGGTAATAGCCGCGCCGCGGGTCATGCCTGCGATCGTCACCAGCTCCGCGAGGGGCCTCTCAACCCTTCGCACCTCATCTGCCGGCCCAACAGCCCGCTCTCGCAGGCCATGGTCAAAGGCATGGTCTCCAACTACCAGCGGGTGAAGGAGTACTCGGAGGAGCTGTCGCTCCACGTGCTCGGCGTCGTGCTGCACGTGCTCGCCGACACGTTCGCCCACCAGGACTTCGCCGGTATTCCGAAGAAGGAGATCAACAACACCGACGAGCGGACGGCCTATTTCACGATGGACGGACAGTGGCGGGGCTTGACCTGGAAGCCCAAGGTGGAGACCTACACGGAGTGGCCGACGGTGGACTGGACGGTCAGCTTCGGCAAGGCAGACCCCCTCTCCGTCTATCCTCCGCACGGCAAGGACGCTTCCTACCTCGGCCACGGGCAGACGGGCCACCTGCCCGACACCTGCTGCATCGCCTTCGCGTACAAGCCGCCGTGGAGCTCCACCCACATCGTTCGCAACAATCCGACGCAGTACCTGGAAGCGTTCCTCACCATGGTCCATGCGCTCGAGTGCGCGCGGTCCGGCAAGAAGTACCAGCACATGAGCAAGGCGGACCTCGCGGTCTTCGCCGCCAACCACGTGTCTCAGGTCGATCTCGTCAAGCAGGTTCTCGCGCCGTCGAGCAAGTCGCCCGTGATGAAGAAGATGCACACGAGCGGTCTGTCCAAGCCGGACCCGAGCTCGGAGTGGTTCCGGGAGTCGGAGAAGCGCTGGCGCGCCCACCTCGTGCATGCCGGCCTTCAGGAAGTCTGGCAGGACGAGCTCAGCTCCGACCTCGTCGCCTACGACGAGACGAAGAACAAGTGGATCGACGACTTCACGGAGAAGAAGCACTCGCCGGTGCCGAAGCTCAATCAGGAGATCGCGAGGCTGAAGAAGCAGGAGCAGACCGAAGAGGTGAAGCGGAAGCTCGTGCGACTCGAAGGGCAGCTCTCATCACAGACACTGATTCCGAGTTGGCAGGAAGTCCAGCAGGTCAAAGGAGAACTCCAGCAGATCGGGCAGCAGAAGAAGGGGTTCTTCCAGCCCCAGGGGTGGTTCGAGAGCTCGCAACGGGAGAAGATCCGTAAGGCGCGAGGGAAGCTGCACCAGCAGTCGACAGCGCGGATCGTACCGGCGAGGTACATGCGCGAGGACGGGTTCTTCCTCTTCAACTGCGCCGCCAAGCTGCACTTCCAGTGCATCCTCGAGAACCTGCCGAGGCTGTTCGTGGGCAAGAAGCTGCTGGAGCTACCCGAGCTCACGGCGCACATGGACCCTCACTTCAGCGCCATGTCCGACGACTTCATGGTCTTCAAGACCTCGCTCTCTCCGCTGCAGAAGAAGCTGCTGATGAGCAACCGTGCGCGCGACGACATGTTCCTGCGGGGGCGTGGCGAGACCACGAAGGACCCGGATTGGCGCGACGCCGCCGTGCGGATCCTCCGCGAGGCCCTGGTGGAGACGACGTCGACCACGCATCTGCACCTGATCTCCCGAGTGCAGCAGGACGTGCTCTCGGCGGTGGGTCCGGCCACGGCCCTCAGGGCGCTGAACGCGGTCTGTCGCGACAACCCTGAGTTCGCCGCGCTGCCGCGCATCGGGGAGCTCAAGAATCACGTGACGCAGGCGAAAGGCAAGATGAGCGCCTGGACGGTCTGAGCCCACCTCGCCCGATACGACTTCCGTGAAGGAGGGCGCGGCTACTGGGGCTGCTCGATGACGCGGGTGACGCGCAGCACCGTGGCGTCGCCGGCGGGGCCCGCGTTGGGCTGGATGTCCACGATGGCCTCCACCTTGAGGCCCGGGGCCCTCTCGGTGGCGAGTCGCAGCTCCTCGCGCTTCTGCTCGCCGACGTTGAGGGCGGAGAGGTCCAGCTCATGCACCATCAGCTCGTCCTCACCGGGCTTGTCCGGCCGGGCGGCGGTGAAGGTGGGGCAGGGCGCGGCGATGCAGCGAATTCCACTGGCCTTCACGAAGAAGACGGCGGGGCCGGCCTGCCCGGGCGCCTGGGCGGTACCGGGTTCGGTGTCGTTCACGGGAGCCTCGGAGGGAGGGGGGTTTTCCAACTGGGCGGAAGGGGAACCTTCGGGAGTGGCCTCCGCTGGCGCGGTGGGCTGGGCGCCGCGGCTGCAGCCGGCCAGCAGGCCGAGGGCAAGGAGGGCGGGGAAGGTGGCGTGGCGCAGGGACATGGTGGACTCCTTTGGGAAGGCGGCAGTCTCGCCGCCTCCCGGGCGCGAGGCCACCCCCATTGCGGGCCGGCTCTACTCAGGGGACGGCGCGCCCACTCCCTCCTCCTGGCGCTGCTCCTCGGGCTCGAAGGCCAGGGCCGCCGAGTTGATGCAGTAGCGCAGTCCGGTGGGGGGCGGGCCGTCGTCGAAGACATGGCCGAGGTGGGCCCCACAGCGGCTGCAGGACACCTCGGTGCGGTGCATGAAGTAGGAGCGGTCCTCGTGATGGGCCAGGTGGCTCTCGTTGATCGGCGCCAGGAAGCTGGGCCAGCCGGTGCCCGAGTCGAACTTCGCCCTCCAGGAGAAGAGGCCGAAGCCGCACCCGGCACACCGGTACAGGCCCTTCTCCTTGTGCTCCCACCATGCCCCGGTGAAGGGCGGCTCGGTGCCCCTCTTCCTCATCACCCAGTACTGCTCCGGGGTGAGCTGCTGTCGCCACTCGTCGTCGGTCTTGTAGACTCGGTCGTGCATGACCTCCTCCACTCGCGCCTCCTGGCTCAGGGTGTGCATGCCCTCTTCCAGGCGCAGCGGTGGACTGGACGGAGGTAGGGGGAGGTGCTACTTGTCGCCCCGGACAAGGGGGTGTTTCACAGGGGCCTGGCTACCTGGAAGGTGTCCGGAGCTGCATGATCGCGGACGTCAGGTGCGTTGACGGCTTGCTGGCCCCGGGCTACATCCGGCCCCAGGCGGTCGTGGTGCCGCCACTCCTTAAGCATTCCTCCAGGACGGACACCCGAGATGGAATTCCGCATCGCCGCCGATGAGTTGAAGAAGGCCCTCAACCGCGCCCAGGGTGTCGTGGAGCGCAAGACGACGATGCCCATCCTCGCCAACGTGCTCGTCACCGCTCACAAGACGGGGGTGACGGTCACGGCGTTCGACCTGGAGATCGGCATCGTCTCCGAGCACCCGGCCGAGGTGGTGAAGACGGGCGCGGTGACGATGAGCGCCAAGTACGTCTTCGACATCGTCCAGAGCCTGCCGGACGCGAACGTCACGCTGAAGAAGCTGGCGAACAACTACGTGGAGATTTCCAGCGGCTCGGCGCACTTCAAGATCGTCGGCACCGCGCCCGAGGAGTACCCGAAGCTGCCGCGCGAGGAGAACGCGCCGCTGGTGCAGGTGACGGGTGGGACGCTGCTGGAGATGATCAAGAAGACGCAGTTCGCCATCTCCACGGACGAGACGCGCTACATCCTCAACGGCGTCTTCTTCGAGCCGAAGGAGGACGGCAAGGTGCGGATGGTGGCCACGGACGGCCACCGGCTGTCGCTGGTGGAGCGCGAGCTGCCGGGCGACTTCAAGCTCAAGGGTGGCGTCATCATCCCGCGCAAGGGCCTGCTGGAGCTGAAGCGGCTGCTGGACGAGGCGCCGGAGGCGGAGTGCCACCTGGGCTTCGCGGAGAACTCGGCGCTCTTCAAGAAGACGGGCCTGACGATGGTGATGCGGCTCATCGACGGGCAGTTCCCCGAGTACCAGCGCGTCATCCCCAAGGAAGGGGAGAAGCAGGTGCTGGTGCCGAAGACGCGCTTCCTCGAGGGCCTCAAGCGCATCGCCCTGCTGAGCGCGGACAAGAGCTACGCGGTGCGGATCGGCCTGGAGGAGAACGCGCTGCTGATTACGGCGAACAACCCGGACCTGGGCGAGGCGAAGGACGCGCTGGACGTGGCGTACCGGGGCGCTCCCATCACCATCGGCTTCAACGCGCGCTACCTCATCGACGTGCTGGGCGTGACGGACACGGACGAGGTGGCCTTCGAGCTGGGGGACGAGCACAGCCCCGGCGTGCTGCATGCCCCGGGAGACCGGAGCTTCACCGCCGTGGTGATGCCGATGCGCGTGTGAGCCCGGCCGCGGGAGGTCTCCGCTCCGTCCGGATGCCCTGAGAGCCATGTCCATCCAGGCCCCGAGCGCCGTTCCGATGACCCTGGTGCCGAGCCCTCGTAACACGGGGTTGGATCGCGCGCGGGCGGTGGCAGTGGTGGCGATGGTGATGGGCCATACGCTGGACGCGGTGCTCTCGGATGCGGTGCGCAACCGGGCGGGGGTGCAGGCGTACTGGTCCCTGCGTGCGGTCACCGCGCCGCTCTTCCTCTTCGTCGCGGGGTGGGCCTTCTCTCTCACGGTGCAGCGCACGGGCGCGCAGGGCCGGGCGGTGTTGCGACGCTACCTGCCGCGGGTGGGGCTGCTGCTAGGTTGGGGCTACCTGCTGCGCTGGCCCGGATGGGGACTGCCGGCGCTGTACGCCGGGGATCTGAAGGTGTGGCAGCACTTCCTGGCCTTCGATGCGCTGCACGGGGTGGGAGCGGCGCTGCTGGTGGGCGCGGGGGTGCTGGCGGTGCTGCGCGGGCGGGCGGCGAGGATGGCGGCGCTGGCGACGCTGGTGGTGCTCGTCCCGCTGGTGAGCCCCTGGGTGCGCGAGGCGGTGGGTGGAGGCGCCTGGCCGCTGGTGTTGGAGCAGGCCCTGGCGGGGAGGACGTCCGCCTTCCCGCTCTTCCCCTGGCTGGCCTACTTCCTCGCGGGCTGCTTCACCGGTTTGGGGCTGGGGCTGCTCGAGCGCGTGCCGGCGTGGATGGGCCTGATGGGGGCGGGCACGGCGGTGCTGGTGCTGATGACGCTGTGGGGCGGCAAGCCGACGGTGAGCGACGCGACGCTGGTGGCGTGGCGGCTGGGGCTGCTGCTGGTGGTGGCGGGCGTGGCGATGCTGCTGCCGTCGCGGATGGATCCGTGGATGGGGCCGGTGGGTCGGGCGTCCCTGTGGGTCTACATCGTCCACATCCCCATCGCCTATGGCTGGTCCTCCTTTCCGGGGCTGGCGTACCGGATGGGGCGCTCGCAGGAGTTGCTTCCGGCGCTGGGACTGGCGGTGGGGGTGCTGGTGGTGTCGCTGGGCCTCGCGCTGCCGGCGAAGCGGCTGTACGGGAGCTGGCGAGTACGAGGCCGGGACGGAGAGGTCTCTCTGGCCCCGCTCCCTCTGCCCGCTGTGGCGGCAGCGCCCCTGGCTCCCGAGCCGCCGACCTCGAGTTGTGGTGCTACGCCATCGCTACCTGGCGCAGCTCCTTCACCTCGGCCTTGAGAAGCCAGTCATCGGGGAAGTGGGTGGCGGCGTTGGCGATCTGCTCCAGGCGCTCGGGGCGGACGACCTGGTCCTCGCGCATGGCGCGGACCTCGCGGTAGAGGGTGGCCAGGGGGAGAGGGAGCGCTGCGGCCTTCCGGGCGCGGGCCTGGGCTTCGCCCTCGCCCTCGGAGAAGGCGTTGAGCTCGCCGAACCAGTGGTCCCACGCGCCGGGGTCCGCCGGGCCTCCGGCCACCGAGGGCAGGCCCGGGCTGAGGAAGAGCAGCGCCACGGTGGGCAGCTCCAGCCGGCGTCCGGGCAGCTCGCCGCGCAGGTTGAGCACCTCGCCTCCGCCCACCGCGAAGCCCTGTAGCTTCAGCCCGCTGGCGAGCTCCATGGAGAAGGGGCCGTGCTCGGGCAGCTCGCCAGCGCCGAAGGCCACCAGGGCGGGCTCGGACCAGAGCTTGCCTGTGGCCTGTCCGTTGCGCGACACCATCACCGGCCCCTCCAGCCGGGCCAGCGCGCAGGAGAGTCCCTCGCTCGTGGCGCGCACGCCGGGGATGGCCTCCACCACCCGGCCCGTCACCTCGCGCCCATCCGAGAGCACCAGGTGGTTGACGGTGCGCGCGCGGATGGCCTCCTGCAGGCCATGGTCTCCTCCGCGCTTCCAGGCCAGCGTGTTCTCGAACTCGGCCAGCACCTCGAACAGGTGCTCGAAGTCGCGCGCCACGAAGAGCTGCGGCTGCATGCGGGTGATGTCGTACTCGGTGTCCGCGCACGCCACGCTCAAGGGCACCTTCTTCACCGCGGGGGTGAGGCAGTGTTGGGCCTCGGCGATGCTGGAGAGCAGGCCGGCGCCGTAGATGCGGGGCTGCTCCAGGT
>QKJM01000980.1 GCA_003249315.1 Archangium sp. | reverse complement strand
TGGGGGACGAGGGGATATCGGAGGGGGAGACGGAGATAGGGAACTGGGCGACGGAGGTCTGGAGGAGGGCGGCGGGGGCGCACGTCTTCTTCGCGACGTCGGCGGGTTTCCGAGCGGGGTTGCCGGCGGGGGAGGTGAAGGTGGAGGACTTCTACGGGGCGATTCCGTACCGGAACGTGGTGGTGAGGGGAGAGGTGACAGGGGCAGAGCTGGCGGAGTGGGTGGAACTGAGCGTGACGAAGAGGGGGACGGACGGCTTCAGCCAGGAGAGCGGGGTGCGCTACGAGGTGGAGGACGGGAAGCCGGTGAACCTCCAGGTGCTGAAGAACCCAGCGGATGAGGGGGAGGGCTACGAGCCGGTGAGGGCGGAGGGCCGGTACGTGGTGGGGACGACGGACTTCCAGGCGTACAAGGCGGCGGGATACCGGGAGCTGATGGGGAAGGCGGAGCGGGTGGAGAAGACGGAGCTGGACGCGCACGAGCTGCTGAAGGAGGCGCTGAGAAAGGGCGACACGAAGGTAGCCCTGGATGGACGCACGGGAGGATGAACCCTCTCCCTCTGGGAGAGGGACGGGGTGAGGGTGCCACGTCCCTGGTGTTGGACCCGTGATACAAAGCCCCCTTTTCTAGAGACACGCGCACGCGAAAGACGCGGGGAGAAAGCACCGAATGGCTCGGGACATCGTCATCTGGCCGAACAAGGTCCTCACCACGGAGACGAAGCCGGTGACGGACTTCGGACCGGAGCTGGAGAAGCTGCTGGAGGAGATGCTCGAGTCGCTGAAGGAGGCGGACGGGATAGGGATAGCGGCGAACCAGGTGGGGGTGTCGTTGAGGTGTGCGTGGGTGGGGAGGGAGGACGGGACGTTCTTCGAGATCATCAACCCGGAGGTACTGGACAAGTCGGGGCCGGTGACGTTGGAGGAGGGGTGCCTGTCGGTGCCGGACCAGTTCGAGAAGACGCCGCGGAGCCACAAGGTGAAGGTGAAGTACCAGGACCGGAAGGGGGAGTGGCAGGAGCTGGAGGCGGAGGGGAGGCTGGCGCACGTGCTGCAGCACGAGATCGACCATCTGGACGGGCACGTCTTCGTGGAGAGGCTGTCGAACCTGAAGAGGAGCCTCATCCTGGAGAAGATGAAGAAGCTGCAGAAGGCGCTGAAGAGGCAGGGGAAGGAGTAGACCCGAGCGCAACCCCCTCTCCCACCGGGAGAGGGACGGGGAGAGGGTGCCACGTCCCCCGGGGTTGAATCCGTGTATGCCCCCTCTCCCTCTGGGAGAGGGCTGGGGTGAGGGACGACGCCCTACCGGAGCTACCCGCGGAACCGGGAGCAATCGATCTCGTACTTGGAGACCTTGTAGTTGAGGATGCGCTCGGTGGTGCGGAGCAGCCGGGCGGCCTTGGCGCGATTGCCGCGGGTGCTCTTCAAGGTATCGAGGAGGATGTCCTTCTCGAACTGCTGGACGGCCTCATCGAGGGAGGCGGTGGCGCTGGTCCCGGAGGCCTCGGCGGTCTGGAGGGTGGGAGGGAGGTGGTGTCCGTGGATGGCGCTGCCCTCGCAGACGAGCACGGCGCGCTCGATGGTGTTCTCCAGCTCGCGGACATTGCCGGGCCAGTGGTAGCTGACGAGCATGTCGATGGCGGGGGTGGAGATGCGCTTGATGTTCTTGCCGTGCTCGCGGGCGTACCTGGCGACGAAGTGGTCGGCGAGCAGGAGCAGGTCGGACTTGCGCTCGCGAAGAGGGGGGATGAAGAGGGAGAAGACGTTGAGGCGGTAGTAGAGGTCCTCGCGGAAGGACTTCTCGGCGATGGCCGTCTCGAGGTCCTTGTTGGTGGCGGCGATGAGGCGGACGTTGGCCTTGAGGGTCTCGGTACCGCCGACGCGCTCGAACTCGCGCTCCTGGAGGACGCGTAGCAGCTTCACCTGGGTGGAGGGGTTGAGCTCGCCAATCTCGTCGAGGAGGAGGGTTCCGCCCTCGGCGAGCTCGAAGCGGCCGCGCTTGCGGGTGAGGGCTCCGGTGAAGGCGCCCTTCTCGTAGCCGAAGAGCTCGGACTCGATGAGGTTTTCGGGGAGGGCGGCGCAGTTGACCTTGATGAAGGGCTTCTTGGCGCGAGTGGAGTTGTAGTGGATGGCCTGGGCGATGAGCTCCTTGCCGGTGCCGGACTCCCCGTGGATGAGGACGGTCGTCTGGGTGCTAGCTACCTGGTGGACTTGCTCGTACACCTGCCGCATGGGGCTGCTGGTGCCGATGATGTTGGAGAAGTCGTAGCGCTCGCGCAGCTCCTGGCGGAGGGTGGTGTTCTCCTCGAGGAGGCGCCTGCGCTCGTGTTCGCGCAGGCGCTGGGCGGCGAGGGCCTGGCCGATCATCGCGGCGATGACGCCGAAGAGGCGTTGCTCCTCCTCGAAGTCGCGCTCGGGGAGGAAGACGAGCTCCACGCCGAGGGCGCCGACGGGCTTGCGGCGGAGGAGGATGGGGAGGCAGAGGAAGGAGATTTCGGGGTCGCCGGAGCGAGGGCGGCGGTGGGCGCGGTGGAGGAAGAGGGGTTCGCGGCTGACCTGGGGGACGAGGACGGGCTTGCCGCTCTGCACGACGCGGCCGGTGATGCCCTCTCCGATGCGGTAGCGAACGCGCCGGCCTTCGGCGCTCAGCCCGATGCAGGCCTCGATGACGAGGTGGCCGGTGTCGGGGTCCAGCAGGGTGACGGTGCCTCGCACCACGCCGTGGTAGCGGCCGAGCCGCTCGAGCACGCGCTGGAGCGCGGTGCGCAGCTCATTGGCTCCGGTGAGGGCCTGACTCACCTCGAGGAGGCTGGCCAGGGCGGGTTGCCTGCCTGCTGCCTGTGGTGCTTCCACGTGCTTCGCCATGCCTCGCTCCGTGCTGGGGCCTGTTCCGACAATTTTGTCACTTCTGGGCGGGAGACCTACAAAATTGTCGGTGATGTTGCCAGTGAACCTGAAGCAGGCGGCCGAGGAAGTGTTGGGGGCCCCGCTCTGTGAGGGGCTTCCTCTGTCTCATTCCGGTCACGATGAGGGGAGGGAGGGAGCATCGTGCGCGGGGGA
>QKJM01000886.1 GCA_003249315.1 Archangium sp. | reverse complement strand
CACCCTCCCTCACCTGCTGCTTTCTTCGATTGTGGCACACGGGTCTGACATGGAAGCGTTTCGGCAGGGGCGGTTCGTCGACTCGCTCGACTGCTCCTGTTCAACACCGGCTCACCATCCCAGACCCCATCCACAGAGCCCCGAGCTACACAGCGTCAACATCGAAAAGCTGCACAAGCAGCCACCCTCCACCAGGCCACTCTCGTTGTTCGCCCCATCCGAGGCGAAGCACTTCGATACCACCCTGGAGAAGCTCCGGGTCGTCATCGAGAAGTTCGACTTCATCATCTACTGAAGCCCGCCGCCTGGACTCCCCGCGCCCACCTCATGGGCGCGCAGCACGCGCACGGCTTCCTTCGACATGACACGGTGGCCCTCGACGCTGGGGTGGATGCCGTCCACCTCCAGCCCGTCGAGGAATCGGTGTACCTCTTCTGGCGAGCACATCACCGACTCGAAGTCGATGACATCGGGCAGGGTGTCGCGAATCCACGCGTTCAGCGCCAGGCGGCTCTTCTTCGCGGCTTCGTAGTCGCCGTGGTTGGACTTCTCCTTGGGCGGCAGCGTGCCCACCCAGGTGCGGCAGAAGGGCTCCAGCCGCTCCAGCAACCGGCCCATCTGCTTCGTCAACTCCTTCGGCGAGAGGGCGCTCACGTCATTGGTGCCCAGCAACACCAGGCAGTCGGTGATGCCCGAGAGCGCGAGCACCTCGTCGTCCAGGTTCCGCAGGGCCCCGTAGAAGCCCTGGCCGGAGACGCCGGCGTTGACGATGGGGACTCCGAGGGCGGCCTCGGTGCGCGAGGCCCAGGAGTCGCGGAGGTCGTCGTCGCCGGTGATGTAGCCCTCGGTGATGCTGTCTCCGATGGCGACGAAGGCGCGCGAGGGAGGACCCTCGACAGCCACGGTGGCCAGTCCCATCGGGCGGGCCCATGCCGTGCCTCGCAGAGGCCCCACGGTGGTGGCCCGTGCTCCCGAGCGCGCGAAGCTGCCCGGCAGCAAGTCAATGGCGCTGGAGGCCAGGGCGCCCTCCACCTCGAAGGACACGGCCAGCTCGTCGCGGAAGTCCACGGGGAAGGGCACGGGGTCGGACTCCACGAGCGTCCACTGTCCGATGGAGAAGCCCGGTGCGCCGGAGAAAGTCACCGGCACGGGCTCCGAGGCCAGCGCGCCATCTGGCCCAGCCCGTGCGAGGGTGGCCCGCAGCAGCATGAGGCTCCCATCCCCCGAGCGGAAGACGAGCCGTACGCGCTGTCCCGCCCGTCCCACCGGCACGCGCAGGCGGAGGGTGGTGAGGCTGTCCACGCGGTAGGAGCCTCGCAATGCGAGGTGGAAGCCGGGCTGGAACATGGGCGGCACGGGCCGGGGGCGCACCGGGGCCACCTCGAGCCCTCCGGCGAGTCCTCCGCCGGCCCGCAGCACCACCCACACGCATGCCAGGAACCCCGCTGCCCGCATTGCATCCTCTAGGGCAGGCGGCGGGCCAGCCGCGTCCACCTCTCGCAGGCTCCGGACTTGTCGTGAACGACGTAGGCGCTACTGGAGAGAATCGGCGTAGGCATGTGGTGCTTCCCTGCCTGGTGTGGGCTGGAATTCGGGGAGAAGCTACGCATGCCGTCGAGGGAGGCTCGGCCCCCTGCCCGCTGGGCGGGAGACGTGGCCTGCAACTCCTTCCCGAATGTCGTTGGCGGACGGTGCGCGTGGTGGGGACTGGACAGGGTGGAGCGGCTTCCGGAGCATCTGTGCAGGGAGGCCACCGATGCCTGTCATTGCGACACTGACCCTCAACCCCACCATCGACGAGAGCACCTCGGTGGACCACGTGGTGCCCGAGAACAAGCTGCGCTGCGGCCAGCCGACGTACGAGCCGGGAGGCGGCGGGTTGAACGTGTCCCGAGCCATCCGCAACCTGGGCGGGGAGTCGGTGGTGCTGTGGACGCGCGGCGGCCCGGCGGGTCAGCTCCTCTCGGAGTTGCTGGAGAAGGAGGGGCTGAGGAACGAGCCCATCCCCATCTCGGGCATCACGCGGACGAACTTCATCGTCCTCGAGACGTCGACGAAGCTGCAGTACCGCTTCGGGATGCCGGGGCCGGAGCTGACGGAGGAGGAGGAGGAGCGGTGTCTGGAGGCGGTGCGGCGGCTGCGGCCGGTGCCGGACTACCTGGTGGTGAGCGGGAGCCTGCCGCCGGGGCTGGGAGCGGACTTCTGTGCGCGGGTGGCGAAGGCGGTGCCGGCGTCGACGCGGGTGGTGGTGGACACCAGTGGCGAGCCGTTGCGGAGAGCGCTGGAGGCGGGGGTGTACCTGGTGAAGCCGAACCTGCGCGAGCTGGGGCAGAGCGTGGGGCGGGAGCTGAAGCATGACCCGGGCATCGAGGAGGCGGCGGGGGAGCTGGTGCGGGACGGGCGGGCACGGGGGGTGGTGGTGTCGCTGGGCGCGGCCGGAGCGCTGGTGGCGTCGGAGGAGGGATTTGAGCGGGTTCGTTCGCCGACGGTGCCCATCCAGAGCAAGGTGGGAGCGGGAGACAGCATGGTGGCGGGAATGGTGCTGGCGCTGTCGAGGGGCCTGCCTCTGCGAGAGGCGGTGCGCTACGGAGTGGCGGCGGGCGCGGGGGCGGTGATGACGGCGGGGACGGAGCTGTGCCGGCTCGAGGACGTGGAGCGCCTGTACGCGCAGATGGGGCGGGGCGCGGCCTGAGGTATCAGGATTCCCAGGTGGAGCCCTCGCGCGCCGCCACCGGCCTCCACAGCAGGTACGCCACACCCGCCAGCAGGCTCAGCTCCAGCGGCAGCCTCCAGGGCTGGTACATGACGAGGTAGCCATTCACCTCGAGCGGCTGGCCCAGCACGTTGCGCACGCCCACCAGGGTCGCCACCGCCATGTCCACCGTCAGGGGCAGGGCGAAGGCGCGGGTGAGGAGCGCCGTCCCTTGCAGCCGGGTGCTGAAGATGAGCCCCAGCCCGCACACCACCTCCACCGCGATGACCAGCCACGCGTTGAAGAGCGGGAAGGGTACGCCGAGCTGTCCCAGCAGCAGGGAGAAGCCCTCGGGCCCCGAGGCCACCTCCAGCCCCCGCGCGCCCACGAGGATGGGCAGCGCTGGCGCGGAGGCCTTCATCAGCCCGAAGAGGATGAAGATGACACCCGTCACCCCTCGGAGCTGTCGGCGGGAGGGAGGCTCGGGCTCGGGCGGGCGCTCCAGCTCGCGCCACATCGCGTCCACCAGACGGTGGTTCGGCGCGCGGCGTATGGAGGTCGAGACGGAGTTGGAGCGGGTGGGGAGGCGGCGCGAGGGGGCGTTCATGGGGGTCCTTCCTGCGAAGTGCCGGTGGAAGGGGGGTGCACGGGCGGAACGAGACATTCCGCCCGTGCGTGTGGGAGCGGGCTGCTACTTCGCGGCGGACGCCATGGAGGGCATGAGCTCCTCCAGCTCATCGAGTGCGGACGCGCGCCCCCTGTTGAAGAAGGGCCGCCGACGGATGACGCCGCCGCCCGTGATGCGCACGTGCCGGCCGTCGAAGGTCTCCAACTCGAAGGAGTGGTGCTCGTTGGGCAGCAGGCTCAACTCCTCGAGCATTTCCAGGGTGATGCGCTCGCCCAGGCGGATGGACTCGGTGTAGTCGGTGCGCCAGTGGACGCCGGCCCCGTTGCGGCCGATGGAGATGTTGGCCGCGAGCTTGTTCAGCTCGTCGCCCACGGTGAGCGTGTTGGCGTCCGGGCCCTCGTAGTCCACCAGCGTGGTGCCGTCCGCGCTCGGCACCACCGTGCGCAGGCGCAGCGGCTGCCGCGTGTCGAACCAGGCCTTGAGGAGGGTGATGCACGCGCCCGCCACCGTGGCGTGGCCCGCGCCGTAGGCCGGGTGCATCGGACTGCCCTCGGGGAAGGCCTGCGGTAGCAGCGAGCCGCCGTACGTGTGCAGCACCCTGTGGTGGGCCTCGGAGTGGAGCACGAGCTCCCCCACCGGGTAGTGGGCGTCGCCGCGCCGGGTCACCTCGATGCGACCGCCGTACTCCTCGGGACGCAGCCGCCGGTGGACGTTCCACTTCTGGAACCACACCGCCTTGAGTGCTCGCGAGGACACCTCGGGCAGCAGCGACAGCAAGGCCGGGCCGCCGAAGGTGCCGAAGCCCTCCTGGTTGGGCGAGTTCACGTACGGGTTGCCTGGATCCACGGGTGCCCCCGAGGTCAGCAGCAGCAGCACCGCATTCAGGTAGGCCTGGTAGAGCTGGTCCACGTGTACGTAGTGCGCGAGGTCTCTCAGGTTGCGCAGGTAGCGCGGTGTGGCGTCCAGTCGGTCCTCGCCCGAGGGGTGGTTGCCGTTCTGCACCGACAGCCAGTCGGCGAACCGCGTCATGTAGTCCACTCCCGGGATGACGGTGTGCTGGCGCTGCGGAATCATCAGCGAGCCGAAGGGCACGTCGTGCAGGAGGAACTGCGAGAGGTAGGGGCCGCGAAGGTCACCGCATGTCCGCCCGCGGAAGACGGTGTCTGGGGTGATGCGCCCCACGTGCGGCACGTCGAAGACGTCCCGGTACTGCTCCAGCTCCTCCGCGGCGGCCGACACGTCCGGGTCCTGGCCGTACTCGGTGAAGGGCACGTCGCGCAGCAGCGCCATCCAGTAGAGCTCCACCATCTCCG
Source organism: Archangium sp. (assembly GCA_003249315.1). Classification (GTDB taxonomy): domain Bacteria; phylum Myxococcota; class Myxococcia; order Myxococcales; family Myxococcaceae; genus QKJM01. The sequence goes on along the minus strand of QKJM01000886.1, from coordinate 6,854 downwards.
CCATGAGCTGCCGGCTGGTGAAGCGCGGCGCGGGGGGAATGGTGGCTCCCTGGGGGTCCACGCCCTCCAGCTCGAAGGCGAGCGCGGCCTGCGGGTTGACGTAGGGGCGTCCCCCGGGGCTGGCCTGGGGGATGCGGTCATAATCCTCCGGCCGGCCGGTGCGCAGCGCGTGCAGGAACTTCCCGTAGGCGTGGCGCTCCGCCTCGCCGCGCATGTCGTGCGGCAACCCCTTGGTGAAGTTGGCCACCGGAAAGCCGTACTCCTTCAGGTAGAGCGCCTCGTCGCCATTGTTGCAGTGCTTCGGCAGGCGCGAGTCCTCCGAGCGATGGATGGCCCGCGCGCGAATTCGGACAGCCGAGTAACGGCGCTGCCGGGGCGACTGCGGAGAGAGAGGTCCACTGTCATTCATTGTCATCTCCCAGGTGATGTTTCGTCATTCCTCCTGGGTGGATGGCGGTGGACGGGTTTGTGAGCCCCTCGTGGCTCCGAGGCCGCGAAAAATGGACGGGCCGGGAGACTGTCTCGCCTCCCGGCCCGCGCCCCGTCCGGCACTCCCGGGCTCTCACACGTAGCAGGCGGAGCCCCCCTCCCAGCTCGTCCACCAGGTCCCTTGCGACGGACACATCGCCGGTGGTGGGCCGTGCTCCGTCGGGGGCCGACCTTCTTCCAGTGCGCGGCTCACGACCTCTTCAAACTCATCCAGCTCGCAGCACTTGGAGAGGAAGGCCTGGACGCCAGGCGCGTGCGGATTCCTCGCCGAGCTGTGCATGATGACGGGGATGTCCTGCAGCTCCTCGTCCTGGACGAGTCGCTGGCAGAGCTCGACTCCGCTCATGCGCGGCATCTGGCAATCCGTCACCACCAGGTCCGGGTGTCGCTCGTGGGCGATGTCCAGCGCCTCTCGACCGTCGTGGGCTCGGATGACGCGGTGCTCCATCAGCTCCAGCACCTCGGCGTAGAGCTCCAGAAGTTCGGGCTCGTCATCGACCAGCAGAATGGTGCTCATGGTTTCACCTGTTCCCTTCGAGGATGAAATGGAGGATCGGGCGGCCATGTCTCCCAGGGTCGCCGCTCCTCGAACGGGTGGAGTCCAGACCTCTCGCATGTGATGTGGTGTGTCCCGGGTGGGATGGCCACCCGAGGGAGGAGAGGACCCGCCTCCTCTGTCGGTGGGCGTGGGGGGGCGCGAGCCACCGGGGTCACAGGAAATAGGACGCCGCTCTCTCCCTCGCGACCCGGAAGGTTGCCGGGGACCCTGGCGCCCCGCACCTTCTGGAGGAGGGGGCGTGGTTCACCCGCGAGGGGACCGCGCGGCGGTGAGTGAGGATGTGACCATGCAGCGGGGGCCCGTGAAGGACGGACGGGAAGTGGCGCACCTACCGGAGGAGAGGGAGCTCGAGGTGGAGGACCTGGACTTCGGGGACTCCTTCCTGGAGGAGGTGGTGCGCACCTCCCCCCTGATGATGCGCCGGCTGGGGGCCGGGGAGCGGCTGGGAGGCCGGGATGGCCGGCGGTTCGAAATCCTCGAGCCGCTGGGAGAGGGGGCCATGGGGCAGGTCTTCCGCGCTCGCGACGAGGAGCTGCAGCGGGTGGTGGCCCTCAAGCTCCTCTTCCCGCGCGAGGAGCACGCCGACCTGTCCTTGCGAGAGGCGCGGGCCATCGCGAAGCTCGACCACGAGAACATCGTCCGCATCTTCGACGTGTCCGAGTGGAGCGTCGCCCCGGGGCTGCCCCGGGTGCCCTTCCTCGTCATGGAGTGTCTGGAGGGCGAGTCGCTGGCCGCGCTGCTGGCGAGGGAGCGGCTGGCCCTTCCGCGAGCCCTGGAGCTGATGCGCGGAGTGGCCGCCGGGCTGGCGCACGCGCACTCGCACCACGTCATCCACCGAGATTTGAAGCCGAGCAACATCTTCCTCACCACCCTGGGAGGGGTGAAGCTGCTGGACTTCGGCCTGGCGTGGGTGGGGGCCGGCAATGGGGGGGGCGGGGTGCCTCACCTGCCCATGGCCGGCACCCCGCCGTACATGGCGCCAGAGCAGTGGCGGGGGGCGGCGGTGGACGCGCGCACGGACGTGTGGGCCGCCGGGGTGGTGCTGTTCGAGATGCTCACTGGGGAGCTGCCCTATCCGAGCCACGACCTGGAGGAGCTGCGGGCGCGGGTGCTGTCGCCGGAGCCGGTGCCTCTGTTGCGAGAGCGCCGCCCCGAGCTGCCCTGGGAGGTGGAGGCGCTGGTGTCCGTCATGCTGGCCAAGGAGCCGGCGCAGCGGTTGCTCACCGCGGCGGAGCTGGGTGACGAGCTGCGCGAGCTGGAGGAGCACCTGCGGCCCGGGCGCCGGGTCTCGCGCGCGGTGGCGCCCCAGCGTCGGCAGGTGACGCTGGTGTCCTGCCGGCTGGAGGGGCTGGTGGAGCTGGCCGAGGTGTTGGATCCGGAGGACTTCGGCGAGCTGGAGGCGGCCTTTCAGCGCCGGGCCTCGCTGGTGCTCCAGCGCCAGGGCGGCTTCATCACCCTCTGCATGGGAGACGAGGTGCTGGCCTGTTTCGGCTATCCGCTGGCGCGCGAGGAGGACTCGGAGCGGGCGGTGCGCGCGGGCCTGGCCCTTCCCGAGGCGGTGCATGCGGCGTTGCGGGAGAGGCTGCCGCCGGGGCCGCCGCCGCGGCTGGCGGTGCAGGTGGGCATCCACACGGACATGGTGGTGCTGGACGACATCCTCCCCGAGCTGAGCGGGCGCACCCTCACCATCCAGGGAGAGGCCCCTCGGGTGGCGGCGTGGGTGGCGCGGCAGGCCGGCCCGGACGAGGTGCTGGTCAGCCAGGTGACGGACACGCTGGTGCGGCGCGCCTTCGAGACGCGAGCGCTGGGGCCTCGCTCCTTCGAGGGGCGGCGCGACATGGTGGTGCTGCGCGTGGAGTGTCCGAGGCGCGTGGTGTCTCGCTTCGAGCGGGTGCGTGCGGGCACTGGGGCGCTCACTCCGCTGGTGGGACGGGAGGAGGAGCTGCGGCGGCTGCTCGGCCACTGGGAGGCGGTGCGCGGTGGGCAGGGGTGCTTCGTGCTCGTCAGCGGCGAGGCCGGCATCGGCAAGTCCCGCCTCATCGAGGAGCTGCGCGAGCGGGTGGGCGAGGAGCAGGCCCTGTGGGTGCGGATGCAGTGCTGGGCCTCGTTCGGCACCAGCGCCTTCCACCCCGTCATCGAGGCCCTGCAGCGCTCCTGGCTGCGTCCGGAGCTGCCTCCGCGGGAGAACCTGCGCACGCTGGAGTTGCTGTTGGAGGGCTGGGGCCTGTCGCCGCTCCAGAGGCGTCTGCTGGCCGCGTTGCTGGGGCTTCCGGTGGCCGAGGACTCTCCGCACCTGCGTCTCACCCCGGAGCGGCGGAAGGAGGAGCTGCTGGAGGCGCTCTCCCTCCTGCTGCTGCGCAGCGCCGAGGCGCGCCCGGTGGTGTGGGTGGTGGAGGATCTTCACTGGGCGGATCCCTCTACCCTGCAGTTCGTGGGCTGGCTCCTGGAGCGGGTGGAGCACTCGCGCGTGTTGGGTGTCTTCAGCGCCCGCCCCGAGTTCCGCCCTCCGTGGACACACCACCCTTGCTTCCACGTGCTGGCGCTGGAGCGGCTCCAGGGGGCCTTCGCAGCGCGGATGGTGAAGGAGGCGGCGGGCGGTCGGCCGCTGTCGGAGGAGCTACTGGCCCAGCTCGTGGAGCGCACCGAGGGCATTCCCCTCTTCGCCGAGGAGATGACGCGCGCGGTGCTGGAGCAGGGTCCCTCGCCCTCCATCCCCGTCACGTTGCGGGAGCTGCTGCTGGCCCGGCTGGATGCGCTGCCGCGTCGGCAGAAGGAGCTGGCCGAGCTGGGGGCGGTGGTGGGGCGCAGCTTCTCCCCGGAGCTGCTCACCTGGGTGACGGGAGCGGGAGAGTCCTCCCTGCGCAGGGACCTGGTGGGGCTGGTGACCGCGGGATTGCTGCTGCCCCCACAGGAGGAGCTTCGGGAGACCGACTACCAGTTCCGTCACGCCCTCATCCAGGAGGCCGCCTGGCAGTCCCTGCCGCGCCGCACCCGGCGGGAGTACCACCGGCGCATCGCCCGGGCCCTGGAGGAGCATTTCCCGGAGGTGGTGGAGACGCAGCCAGAGGTGGTGGCCCTCCACTACACCGAGGCCGGCGTGCTGACTCCGGCCATCCGCTACTGGCGTCGGGCCGGACTGCTCGCCAGCCAGCGCTCGGCGAACCAGGAGGCGGTGAGCCACCTCCACCAGGCGTTGCGGTTGCTGCGCAGCCTTCCGGAGTCCGGCTCCCTCACCCGGGAGGAGCTGCAGCTCCTGCTCGCTCTGGGGATTCCCCTCACCCAGGTGCAGGGCTACGGCTCGCCCGAGGTGGCGCGGACGTACGCCCGGGTGAGGGAGCTCTTCCGCGAGGTGGGCGATTCCCTGCCCCATCTGGAGCTCAACATCTGGGGAGCCTTCGCCTACTACTTCGCTCGCACGCTCTACTCCGAGGCCCATGAGGTGGCGGAGCTGCTGGTGGACCTGGGGCAGCGCCAGGGAGACCGGGAGCTGCTCGCGCTGGGGCACCGGATGATGGCCACCACCTGCTTCGCCTGGGGGCGGATGGCCGAGGCGCTGATGCATACCGAGGAGGCCCTGCGCTGCTCGGACTTCGACCTCGAGGAGCACCGGCGTCTGGCCGTGCGGGACTGGGTGAACCCGCGGGTGGCGGCGCTGGCCTACGGCACCCTCGTCCTCTCGGCGGTGGGACAGTTCAAGAGGGCCGAGTGCTTCACCCGGGAGGCGCTGGAGCTGGCCGAGCGCATCGATCACCCGCACACCCTGGCCTTCGCGCTCACCTACTGCGCGGTGGGCTGCCAGCTCCGGGACGATGCGCGCCAGGCGCTGGTGCTGGCGGAGCGGGGGAGGGCGCTCTCCAGCGAGCACCGGTTCCTGCTGTGGCTGCTGTGGTGCAACCTGCTGCGGTCCTGGGCCCTCTCCGAGCTGGGCCGGCCTCAGGAGGCGCTGGTGCTCATGCGCCAGGGGCTCGAGCGCTGGGAGCGGATGGGTCCTCGCTCGGGGAAGCCCCACAACCTGGGCATGCTGGCCAGCATCCACCTGCGGCTGGGACAGGCGCGGGAGGGGTTGGCCCTGGTGGAGCAGGCGTTGGAGGTGCCGGAGCGGACGGGGGAGCGGAACTACTCGGCCGAGCTGCACCGCCTCCGCGGCGAGCTGCTGCGCCGGTTGGGTCGGGAGGCGGAGGCTCGCGAGGCGTTCCTCGAGGCCATCCGCCTGGCCACCGAGCAGGAGGCCCAGGGCTACGCGCGTCGGGCCCGGGAGAGCCTCGAGCATCTGCTCCGTCACGAATCCCCCCATCCCACTCCCTCCGAGTGGGAGATATCGCATGAGGTTTGAGGGTCGGTCCGTCGCGAGGCGTCAGGAGGCAGGGGAGGTTCGAGGGGAGGGGCGCCGGCTGAGGTTGGTTCCACGGGTCATCGCGCTGGGGGTGGGGCCCTCGCTCCGTCAGCGGCGGTTGCGGGAGAAGCGGGCGAGGGCGAGCAGGGCCCTCACCGTCGTCATGCCCGTCCGGCCGGAGCGGGTGGGCGAGCTGACGCGCTTCCTGACGGCCATCGGCGAGGACATCCCGGGCAACCCGCACATCCGCTTCGAGCGGTTGCGGCGGGTCCACTTCATGCGCTGGGTCGTCCTCCCCGGGGAGGCGTGCGAGGGTGTGCGCGAGGCCTCTCGCCCGTTGCTGGTGCTGGAGGGCAACTTCGATGGCACCGCGGGGGAGTTCCTGGACGAGCTGCTCGCCGTGGGCGGGCCCGCGCTCAAGGAGTGCATCTACTCCCACTGCGAGCCGGCGAGCCCGGCGGGCTGCTCGGACGAGGCGCTCAAGGGGTTGCTGCTGGACCATGTGGAGCCCGAGGCCCTTTTCTACGCGGCCTATCCGCGCCTGACGGTGGAGGGCATCGACAACGACGCGAGGGTGCGCCAGCGCCTCCATCGCTACCTGTCGGGGCCGCGAACCCGGCCCTCCGAGAGTCGGGTGAGGCCGGGCGTCACGCAGGCCCTGCTGTCGAAGGAGGAGCAGCGGCACCGTGACGCACGGCTGCTCGATGGCCTCCGCCGCTACCTCACCGAGACGGTCCTGGTGGAGGAGCCGGGGTTGGAGCTCTCTCCAGTGCGTCTCCCCTGGCGGACGCGGCTGGCGCGGACGGGCGTGGTGCGCTCCTTCCTCGCCGTGCTGGTGCTGCCGGTGGCGGTGCCCGTGGGGTTGGGATTGCTGGCCCTGGAGTGTCGGCGGACCGGGGCCGAGGAGCTCTCCTCGCGAGGCGAGGAGGCGCTGCGGTCTCTCCAGGTGCTGGTGGAGCGGGAGGACTGGAAGGCGCAGAACCAGCTCACCCATTACGTGGACCTGGAGCCGGGCCGGTCGCGGCTGTTGCTGCTGAAGGCGACGCTGAAGTGCTGGGGCTACCTGGCGAAGCACTTCTTCAACCAGGGCTCGCTCGGTGGCATCGAGGGCATCCACTTCGCCCGCTGGGTCATCTTGAAGGAGGGAGAGCGCCACCGCCTGCTCTTCTTCAGCAACTACGACGGGAGCTGGGAGGGCTACCTGGGCAGCTTCATCGACCGGGCCGCCATCGGGCTGACCAGCATCTGGTGCAACACCCTGGGCTTTCCGCGGACGCGCTTCGTCCGCCAGTGGCCCTTCGTGAAGCCAGGCGCGCGCAACGCCGAGCAGTTCAAGCAGTGGACGCGCCGGTGTCAGCTCCCCACCCAGGTGTGGTTCACCCGTCACCCGGAGCTGGGCACCGGGAACATCCTCAATGACAGCCAGCTCCGCGCGATGGCCCTGGCGCGCATGTCGCCCGCGAGGGTGCGGGC
>QKJM01000242.1 GCA_003249315.1 Archangium sp. | reverse complement strand
CGGCACCCACGGCTCGGCCTCGGCGAGCAGCGCTCGGCGCTCCTCGCTCTTGTCACGAGAGCGGGAGGCCTTGTCGTGCGCATCCACGAAGGCGGCGTACATGGCCGCGGCCTCGTGGAAGCGAGCCAGCTTCTCGTAGAGGCGGGCCAGCGTGTAGCGCACCTTGGGCTCGAAGATGCTGTCCGGGTAGGCCGCCAGGACACGCTCTCCCGCGGACGCGGCCCGATCGAGCTGCTCGGCCTCCTGGAAGATGACCATGGCCGAGGTCAGCCCCCTCGCCGCGTTCTCCGAGCGGGGGAACTCCTCGACGAAGGCAAGGAAGAGCTCGGCCGCCTTCGCCGGGTTCTTCTCCTTCTGGTAGACGACCTCGTGGATCCACTTGTACTGCGATCCCTCCACCACCCGGGCCACGCGCGCGGCGAACTCGGGGCTGGGTCTCAACAGCTTCTTGTTGGCGAGGAACTGCCGCGACAGCTCGTTGAGCGCCTTCCACTCCTCACGGGACTCGAGCACGTACATGGTCAGGTCCGCCGCGTCTCGCGAGCGAGCCTCCGAGGGAAACTTCTGGATGATCTCCCCGAAGCGTCGCGCCGCCTCCACATAATGGTGCCGGTCGTAGAGGATGACGGCGGACTGGTAGCGAAGATCGATCTCATCCGGGTTGCCCGGGTAGAGGCGGTTGTAGGTGTCGCACGCGGCCACCAGCCGCGCCTCGAAGCGAGACAGGGGCTCCTCGGCGCGATCCACCTCCCGCTTGACGAGCCGACCCCGCTTCTCCACCCGGCCCTTGGACTTCCTCTCGTCCACCTTCTGGCCGCTCCTGAGGTCGCTCTTCTCGAGCTGGCCGCGCTCGATCTTCAGCAGCTTGTCGTAGGCGAGGACCGCCGAGTAGGCCGCGGTCTTCCGGTACTTCTCGTTGGACACCTCGCGGGCCGAGTCCCGATCCGGAATCTGGAAGGTCACCACGGCGTCGTACTCGGCAGCGGCGGCCGCCCACTCCTCCAGCGTCCAGAGGATCTCCGCGTAGAAGAAGCGCATGTTGAAGGCCGAGTCGGAGATGAACTCGGGATCCTCCTGGGAGGCGAAGGCATCCACGTATTGTTTGTAGATGTCGCGCGCGAGCCGGTAGGTCTCCACCTGGCGCGTCTTCTGCGCCTCCTGGTGGTACTCCGTCACCATCACGCGCATGGCCTCCTCGGTGACGTCGAAGGCGTTGCGCAGCACTGGGAGGTTGCCAGCGTTGGCCTGCCACCAGGCACCACCGGGCCGGTACAGCTCCACCATGCGCGCCATCTCCTTGCGCACCTGGGCACGCTGGCGCAGTCCCTCGTGGGCCCGGACGATGGCCTGCTGGTACTCGGGCGCGCCAGAGCCCATCGGCGCATCGTCGATGAGCGTGCGATACGTGCGGATGGCGCTCTCGAGCAGCCCCGCCTCCATCAACCCCCCGGCCATCCTGGCGATCAGCCGCGCCTGGCGATGCTCACCGGCCCGCTGCTTGAAGTAGGCGATGCCATCCTCCGCCCTGTCGAGCTGGACGTAGAAGAGGGTCAGATCATTGAGCGCCTCCGTCTTGAGATCGCCCAGCTCCTCGCCGCGCTGCTCCGCGTAGTCCACCACCTCGTGCAGCTTCGCGAGGCCCTCCTCGTAGGCGCCCCCGTTGAAGTCGCACCACGCCAGCTTGTAGACGGCGTAGGCGTACACCTTGGGCACATTGGAGGCGCGAGCCTTCTCGTAGTGCTCGCGTGCCTCGCGCAGCTTGTTGCTGTCGAAGAAGTGGTTGCCGAGCTGGACGTAGGTGTCCGGGACGAACTGTGATTGCGGATAGTCCCGGATGAGCTCCAGGTAGCGCTCCACCGCCTCCTTGCGCCGGCCGATCTCCAGCAGGTTGTAGCCCAGGTAGAAGAGGACCTCGTCGCGCTGCGTCCAGCCCGGGTAGTCGCGCAGAAGCTCCTCATAGATGCGCATCGCCTCGGCGCGGTAGCGCTCGCTCTCGGCGTGCTCCTGCTTCGGCTGCTCCAGCTTCTCCCCTCGAGCACGGGCCTCGTCCCAGGCCTTCTCCGCGGAGAGGTAGCGCTCCATCTCCAACCGGTAGAGGTACTTGGACTTCTCCCAGTAGAGCTCCGCCAGGCGGTAGAGCATGTCCGCCCTGCGGTGCGAGCCCTCCTGCAGCTTGGGAATGAGGCGATGAAAGCCTTCGATCGCCTCGTCACGCTTGCGATCCGCCAGCACCTCCCTCTGCTCGTCCGCGATGCGAGGCGTCTCGGACAGCCTCGCCGGCCCCACGCGCGCGGGTCCACGACGTGCATCCCGCGACGGGGCCGCCACCCCAGCTCCACCCGCGGTGAGCGCCACCCCCACCGCCAGCGCACCGAAACGAAGAACCGCCTTCATTCGAACTCCCCGAGGTCCCCCCTCGCACGCGGCTCACTGCGATCGCAGCTTCGCCGGGCATCCGCGCTTGAGGGTGTACTGGTAGTAGCCAATCTCGTCGCGCCAGAACTCGCCCTGAAACCTCCAGTAGTTCCACGCAGCGCCTGGCATCCGCGGCCGGTAGATGGACTGCGTCTCCAGCAGCGCCTGCTGATCCACTCCGGCCTCGAGCAGATCCTTCTCGTCCAGCGCCGTCTGCACGCGGATGAGCTCCACCTGGTCCGAATAGGTGCGGAGGTTCTGCGAGGCCTCCCGCAGGCGGCTCTTCGCGAACTGGCCCCCAATCCGCAACATCGTGCCGCGCACGTCCTCCAGCGCCGCCAGCATCTCCGGTACCAGGCCCGTCCCGCGCCACGCGCCCAGCTCGTCGAGCACGCGCTTCTCCGCGTCCACCCGGGAGATCATCCGCATCACGTCCTGGATGCGCTCGTTGTTGCGGATCCACAGGTACACGGGGCCCGGCAGCCGCCGGTTCTCCGCCGCCACCAGGTTGTAGGCGGCGATCAGCTCCAGATCGTCCTTCGCGAAGGGCTCGAGCTGCCGCGCCATGGGCTCGTAGAGCTCCTCGTAGGCGGCCAGCGTCGTCTTCGCCTCGTCGAAGAGGCAACTGAAGTAGTAGACGGTGGCCTTGAGGATCCACGACTCGGGCTGGAAGGCGCCCGCGTACTGGGGAGCGTGCAGCGCCTGGAGGCTGCCGAGCGCCCCGCCGAAGTCCTCGTTCTGGAAGCGGGCGAAGCCGTTCTCGAAGAGGGCCTGATCCCAGAAGCGGGTGTAGCGAGGAACCCCCTCGTAGGCGTCGATGGCCCGCGGGTACTCGCGGCGACCGTAGTACACACGCCCCATGCCGATCCGCGCGAGCTGCTTCACCTCGTCATGGCCGAGCTGCTTCCCCCGGGCCTTCAGCACATCCCGGAAGGCGGACAGGGCCGCGGCGTCCAGCGCGTCGCCCTCGGCGGGGCGACCCGGGAAGCTGGGATCCATCAACACCACGCCCAGCAGGTAGCGAGCCCGCGCGTAGACGCGGCTCTCGGGTGGAACCGCCTCCAGCAGCGCCCTCGCCTCCTCGAAGCGTCCGCGGCGCTGGCTGATGGTCCCCACCAGGTAGTTGACGCGCGACAACACCTCCACGGGCAGCTTCAGCCACCTGTCCCGCACCTCGGGCGTGTAGGCCTTGTCGAGGATGTTGGGCACGAGGTTGTTCTCGTTGAGCCGCTGCTGCACGTCCACCAACCCCTCCAGCGCCTGCAGGTACGAGGGGTGAGAGGGACCCGCGTTGACGATCCGCGCGTAGCCGATGAGCGCGCTCACGGGCATGTCCTTCCGCGCGAACGTCTGCGCCAGGTAGTACTCGGACTTCGCGCGGACCTCCGTGTCCCCCTCGCGGGCGGACAGCTCGAAGAAGAGCGGCGCCGCGGTGTCCAGCTCCCCGGCGTTGAAGGCCGCGAGCGCCCGGTTGTAGGAGGCCATGTCCCGGGCGGCGGCCACCAGCGGCGCGAAGCCGATGAAGCCGATGAAGACGATGACGAGCAATCGGTGCATGCGCGGGCCTCAGAACAGGATGGAGAAGCCGCCATAGAAGCTGACGTTGTTGAGCACATCCGAGGAGGGGCTCCCCACCAGATCCCTCCCCAGCACGATGTCCTCCCGGTAGTTCTTGCGCGTCTCCGGATCCACACCGTCGAACTGCTCGTACCTGCAGCCTCCGCTGAGCGGCAGCTCCGCGAAGGACTGGCCTCCGCCGCGCGCCTCGTCCATCCGCTCGAAGTCCTTCAGGTCGCACCCGTTCACGCGATCCACTCGCGCGGTGTAGACGAGATCCCTCACCTCCAGCCGGAGCGCGAAGGCGTTGCCCATCTGCACGCGGAAGCCGCCGCCCACCGAGCCGAGGAACTTCAACCCCGTGTCACCGAAGCGCGCGGGCACGGTGAACGCCTGTCCGTCCACCTGGTTGATGACCTCCGGGCGGATGAGCACGCGGGTGGAGCCCACCCCCGCCGCGCCGTTGATGATCAAGCTGAACTGCAGCAGATGGTGGTCGTTGAAGGCGAACTTGCCGTAGAGCGGCGTCACCTCCGCGCCCACCTGGGTACCCCACACCAGCAGCAACGCCGAGGCCGCCTGCGCCTGCTCGCGCACCTTGTCGATGAGCTCCAGGTTGAAGCGGCTCTCGTTGGAGTACCAGTTGTACTGGGACGTGAGCTGCAGGGCGAAGTTCTCCTGCAGGTGGTAGACGTAGTGCAGCGCGCTGCCGGTGTGCTCCGTGAACCTGCCGTTCACCTGCGCCACGACCGGGTAGAGCACGAACTCGTGCCGTCCCTCGTCCGCGAACTGCTTCTTCTGCACCACGTGGACGGCCACGTTCGGGTTGTGCAGCGGTGCGCCGTTCACCAGCCGGTGCTGGCCGGGATCGGCTACCGGCCGTGGCTCGGAGACGGACGGCTCCGATGCGTCGGCCAGCGGTGCGTCCGGCACCACCACCGGAGGCTGAGACTCCTCCGCGGGCGGCTTCGCCGGGCGCGGAGAGGGCTTCGCGGGCGGTGTCGGCTCGGGCGGCTCCACCTGAATGGGGATGGGAGCCGTCTCCGGGCGCGGCTCCCACGTCTGCCCGAAAGCCGACGGCGCGACCGAGACCAGGAGAAGCGCGAGGAACGAGGTCCGTCTCATGGGCGAGCGCCTCAGAAGAAGAAGGTGTAGCCAAGGTCGAACTGCACCAGGTGCGTGAAGCCAGGCTCCGCCGCGAGCTCGCCGGTCGAGCGCCCTGCCTCCCAGTCCTCGCGCAGCACGTTCACCCGGTACTGATCCCTGAAGATCCAGTCGCGCAGCTCCACGCGCAGCGCCTGGTTCCCTGTCAGGAAGAAACGCAGGCCCACCGCGGCGCTCACCACTGGCGCCACGCGCGTCTCCCTCAGCCAGTAGGACTCCGTCGCGGTGGCTCGATCGAGCGGCTCCGTCCGGTCATCACAGATACCCAGGTCGCGATCCACCACCCGGGTGCATTGGATCACCGACTCACGCCACAGCGAGGCCAGTCCCGCACCGCCCCACAGGTACGCCTGGAAGTGCGCCGTGTCCTCGGTCAGCAGCGACAGCTTGCCGTAGATGGGAGCCCAGCGCGCCCCCACCACGCCGTGCAGGTTCATCTGCCAGAGATCCTCCAGCTCGTCCGTGACCTTCTTGTCCTCACGGTCGAGGAAGCTCTCGGAGATGGAGCGCGCCAGACCCGTATGCCGGCTCAGCGCGTAGCCCGCTCGAGCCTCCACCGCGACGGTGTCGAGGACGTTGTAGGCGAAGCTCCCCCCCAGGTTGTAGTGCGCCGTGAGGAACGAATGTACCGGCAGCCCCGCGGAGAAGGACACCTCCAGGCGCCCTCCGGGAGAGTAGAGGCGGTGGCGCACCGCTGCCGGATCCAACACCTGCTCCTGGGCCGAGGCGGGCAGCGCCAGCAGAGGGAGCAGCGAAGCGAGGACGGGAAGCGCGCGTGCGATCATAGACCGCGCATCCATCTGCACACGCGATGCCCTGGCAGCAAGGGGGCGACCCTGTCCCTGGAGTGCCTTTGCGGCCCGCAGGACGGGCCGGGCCCGCTCGCCCGCTCCAAGCGTTGGCCCTGAAACACGAACGCCCCGCCCGGAGAATCCGGACGGGGCGTCGTTGCTGGAGAACCCTGTGGCGGTGCCTGGAGGCTCGGTAGGACGACCTGCACCCGGCCCTCCCCCTTTCAGGGAGGAGGGGGCACACACAGGGCGGGTACGACTACGCGCCGCGCGCGGCCTTGTGCTGGGCGCGCAGGGCCACCTTGATGCTCGGGCGGACGTAGATGATGCCGTCGTTGTGGCCGGGGATGGCGCCCTTGATCAGCAGCAGGCCCTTCTCCACGTCCACGTCCACCACGGACAGGTTCTGGGTGGTGACCTGATCCACGCCGTAGTGACCGGGCATCTTCTTGCCCGGGTACACGCGGCCCGGCGTCTTACGCTGACCGATGGCGCCCGGGTGACGCTGGTACTCATGGGTACCGTGCGTCTTCGTCTGCGAGCCCTTGAAGTTCCAGCGCCGCATGACGCCCGAGAAGCCACGGCCCTTGGTGATGCCCGTCACGTCCACCAGCTGCCCCTTGGAGAACATGTCCGCCTTCACCGCCTCACCCACGGTGAACTCGGCGGCCTCCTCGGGAGACACCCGGAACTCCTTGAGGTGACGGCGCAGCGCCGCGTTGTTCTTCTTGAAGAAGCCCAGCTCCGGCTTCGTCAGGTTCTTCTCACGGATCTCCCCGTACCCGAGCGTCACCGCCGAGTACTGGTCCTTCTCCGGAGTCCGCTTCCCCACGACCAGGCAGGTGTTGACGTCGACCACCGTCACCGGAACGAGGTTGCCCTCCTCCGTGAACACCTGGGTCATGCCGATCTTCTTACCAATGAGACCCTTCACGTCGTCCTCACGACTTGCGCTCGAAGCGCAAAATCACCAATGATTCCAGCACCTTACGCCCGTTGGTGAGGTCGGGCGCAGGAAGCGGCGCAATGTAGCAGCTTTCCCCCCTCGGTCAAGCGTGGAGGGAGGGAGGCTTCACTCGGCGCGATCCAGGCGAGGATAGAAGGGTGCGAGCTGCGCATCGGGGATGCGCTGGGCGTACACGTCCTCGCCGAGGAGGAACAGCGCCTGATCCAGGTAGTCCTCCGCGGCCTGGATCTCGGTCTCCTTGTCGACGATCGCCTGATCGAGCTCGGCCATGGACTGCTCGAAGGCGGCCTTGCGCTCCTCCATGGCCTCATCCAGCTCGATGATCTGCTTGTGGGCCACGATGCCGGCCGCGCCCGGCTGACCTGGCTGGGGCGTGAGCGCCTGACTGACGTCGTACTCCAGGTTCTCCACCTCTCGGGTGAGCCGCATCTGCTGGATGCGGTTCTTCTTCACGTTGTCCCGGGAGAGGGTGAGCGTGCGCTCGTCCCGCGTGGTGAGTTCCAGATCGGCGTGCTTCTTCTCCAGCTTTTCGAGCGAGTCCTTGGAGTAGCGGAGGTCGGCCTTGCGTGTGGCCAGCCGCTTGCGGAGCTCCTTGGTCTGGGTCTCCACGGCGTCCACCGCCTTCTTCCACTTCTTCACCACCACCATGTGCCGATCGCGCTCGGCCTGGTACTGGTCGGAGTAGTCCTGCCAGACGGCATCCTCGTCGTTCATCTGCTGTTCGAGCGCGGTCAGCTCCTCGCGCCGGGCCACCAGGGCCTCCTCGGCGCGGTAGACGCGGTCCATGGTGCGGGGGCAGTTCGGCTTGCCGGCCAGACGGTCCCGCGCCAGATCTCCGAGCTGGAAGATGAGATCGTTGTAGCTCTCGGCCTTGGGCATGCCCCCTATTTACGCCCAAGGGAGCAGGCTGTCAGCTCTCGGCGGGTGCCGCCGCGGGAGAAGAGGCGTTGGCCTCGGCGGCGGCCTGGGCGGCGCCCTCGGCCAGGGCGAAGAGTTCCCGGGCCCGGTCCTGCTCCTCGGTGCGATTGAGTTCGCACACCCAGGCGCTGGAGAGGTCCGCGTGCTGGCGCGCGAGCTCCGCGGTGACCTCGTAGCGGGCCGCCGAGGCACGAGCGAAGGACCCTTCGCGGCGCAGCTCCGTCACCGTGTCCTCGTCGAGCGTGAGCTCCTCCGGTGGCACCGGCAGCGGTCCACGGCCGAGCGCGGCCAGCCGGGCCAGCAGCCGGGAGGCGTGCGCCCTGCAGAATGCGGCCAACACCATCAACCGTGCCCTGCCGCGACTGTCGCCCAGCCGCTCCGCGAGCATCGTCATCCGGCGTGCCGAAACAACCTCGGATTCCCACGCCGCGGCCAACGCCGCGGCCAAGCGGGTATGCCTTGCGCCCATCGGCCCTCCCCTGGTCCTGTCCCCTACCCCGTGTCGAAGCTAGGAACGGAGCGGCACGGATTCAACCGAGCTGCCAACGGAACTCAGATGAGGGCTCGCTCTACCAGCCACCAGCCCCCCGCGGTCAGAGCCAGGAGTGAAAGAGCCCGCATTGTTCGCAAGTGCAAGGTCGGTCTGCGCAGTAGCAGTCGAACGAGCGGCAGAAGGACGGCGACGACGGCGGCCTGCCCCAGCTCCACTCCGAGGTTGAAGCCGAACAGTCCCGTCACCACCGCGTCCCCCAGGCCGTACCCCCGCAGCACGCTGGCGAAGCCGAAGCCATGCACCAGTCCGAAGAGGAAGGTCAGGAGGGCGCGATGCTTGTGCTCGCGGAGGATCAGGTTCTCCACCGCCACCCAGATGATGGACGCGGCGATGGCCGCCTCCACCCAGCGGGTCCGCGCCTCGTCCAGGAGGATGAAGCCCAGCGCGGTGGCTCCCAGGGTGAGGGAGTGGGCCACGGTGAAGGCCGTCACCAGCAGCAGCACCCTGCGGAAGCTGCCCCCCACCAGCAGCAGGGCCATCAGGAAGACCAGGTGGTCCACCCCGCCGAAGATGTGGATCATCCCCAGCCCCACCCAGTCCAGCAGGCCGCTGGCCGACTGCCCGCGCGCCTCCCCGGGCTCGGGCACCACCAGCGTCGGCCAGGTGGCGTCCGCGAAGCGCTGACCCCGCTCACCCTCCACCACGCTCCCGAGCACCACCTTGTAGTTGGAGGGCAGCACGGAGAGCACGGTGAAGCGCTGGCGCAGCTCCCCGGATGGGCAGGTGAAGGAGGCTCCGAGCTCCACGTACGTCTCGCGCAGAAGGGCGGTGGCGCCAGTTCGTGAGCAGGGCTGGCCACCGGCGCTCAGGGGAATGGCGTCCCAGATGCCCAGCGCGAGCGCGGCCTCCCGCGCGTCCAGATCCACCTGGGTGAGGACCCCATCCCCGTCCGCGTCCGCGGGGATGAGCAGCCCGAGCGTCTCCGCCGTGAGGGTGAGTCGCTCATGCACCTCCGGCCCACCCGCCGCCGGGCGCCAGAGCTGCGCGTAGAGGATGTCCGCGTCGTGCGCGCCCGCGCTCCCCGCCGCCAGCAGGAGCGCGAGCGGTGCTGCCAGGAGAGCCGTCCGCTGCATGCGCCCGGGAGCCTGCCTTCGGCTGCCCGCCACGTCCACCCTCCAGATGAGCCAGGAGCAGCGTCCCCCCGGTCGCCCGCCGAGCCAGGCCGCGGAGCCCCGCTCCCCATGGCCCCACGAGTGCAACCCCTCTCGCCCGAGGGGGGAAGACCATGTCTGACATTCGTGGAGCGAACAATCGGTGCCCTGGACGGTTCCCACTCCTGGCCCTCGTCGTCTCCTCGATGGCGATGCTGAGCTGCATACCTGGGCAGAACAACGACCCACTGAAGCATCGGTCCTACCTTCTGGAGCACGCGTCCGCACCACCACCGAGTCCCCCCCCCTTGGCGAAGTCGGAGCCTCCCTCACAGGTGAGCCTGCCCATCGAGGTCATTGGCGAGGAGGGCTTCATCCAGACAGTGGCCGTCGTCCTGAAGGAGAAGGATCTCCAGCAGCCGCTGCGGTTCTGGATGCAGGCACACAGCCTGAGCTATACGGACAAGGCCAGTCTCCGCTTCAATGATGGCCCCTGGGTGGACCTGAACGACACCACGGTACGGGTCGAAGGGATGGGGAAGACCTTCGGAGGCATCGGTGGGGCTTTCGCCACCCTGAAGCTGTCCCTCGAGGTGCCCACCGGGCAGCTCAAGTCCGGCAAGAATCTGCTCTCCTTCCGGTTCAACCAGACGGACGGGCGCTCCATCGGCTTCCGGGTGCTGCGCTTCAACTTCCTCCTTCCCGACGGGAGTCACCTGCTGGAGGACTCCATCTTCACCCAGGACGATCCAGCCGGATGGGCGCCCCCCTTCTCCGACGCCGCCTCCATCTCCGAAGGAGAGCAACTCTGGCGCACCGCTGCCCTGGTGAGTTCCTACCGGGACGGCCAGCCCATCAAGGCCCGGTGCATGGACTGCCATGCCCAGGATGGCCGGGACTTGAAGTACTTCAACTACTCCAACCACGCCATCATCGAGCGCTCGAAGTTCCACGGCCTGACCGAGGAGGAAGGGAAGAAGATCGCCTCCTTCATCCGGACCCTGCCGGGGGTGCCGACCCCGGGGCGACCGTGGAATCCGCCGTACCAGCCCGGGCCAGGGCTGGACGCCAGACCCGCCACGGAGTGGTCGGCCGGCGCCGGGGTGGAAGCGGTGCTGGAGAAGGACCGCGACATGCTCCCCCACATCTTCCCCGATGGCATCACCGCGGCGGCCATCTCCACGACGACGAACCTCAGCGCCCGGGAGGTGCCCATCATGTTCCAGCTCCCGGACTGGAACCACTGGCTGCCGAGCATCCACCCCAAGGACGCCTGGGGAGACGCCTTCGTCAATGATCCGCTCAACAGGTACTACGCGGGCGAGGGGACCGCGCCCAACATCCCCGAAAGCATCCGCGAGCTGGCTGCGCAGGTCCGCGACGCCGGCTACGGCAACTACCGGGAGAAGCTCTTCTACCCGAACCGCGCCTGGGTCCTGGCCGTCTACAAGTTCCTCTCGCCACGCTACCCGGACTCCACCACCCGCAAGGACGTGGAGTACTCGAGGAGGGTCTACTCCACCGCGCTCTGGCACATGGTGAAGACGTGGGAGGTGATGCAGGAGTTCGGTCTGGAGGACCAACTGCGGAAGCTCTTCCCCAGCTCGCGAGACGCGCGGGGGTGGATGCTCAACAACGCCTTCGACACCTCTCCCAACCTGCTGAAGCTGCCCCGGGAGCTGACCGGCATCAACGACAGCAGCCCGGTCATGTTCACCTACTTCTCCATGACCTGGTACCAGCTCGCGCTCATCCTCTACAACGGCAACCACACGGACGGAGCGGATCGCGGCGCGCAGCGGCCCATCGACTGGGCCTACATCCCCGGCTTCGTCCGGGCGATGCAGGCGGTGGGCGAGGGCTCTCCGCCCACCAACGCGCTGCTCACGGAATGGCTGGTCAAGGGCATGCAGGCCACGGCCAACTCGCTCAAGCCCAATGCGCCGGAAGGACAGGGCTGGGTGCCTCGGGTGGCGGGAGACCCGAGCCGCCTGGTGGTACCGGGCCACCTGACGGGATGGACGGACATGACGACCGAGGAGCGGCGCGCCATCATG
>QKJM01000817.1 GCA_003249315.1 Archangium sp. | reverse complement strand
CGCGAAGCTCTTCCTCCTCACCTTCGTGGTGGTGCCCCTCACCATATTGCCGGTGCGTGGCTTCGCCCGTCGGCTGAAGAAGGTGGCCCAGCGCTCGCAGAGCAGCCTCGGGGCCCTCGTCGCGCTCACCGGGGAGCAGCTCCAGGCCCTCCCGGTGGTGCAGGCCCATGGCGGGGTGCCGCGCGCGCAGGCCGCCTTCGAGGCCGAGTCCGGGCGCTACCTGGAGGAGATGCGCCGCTCGCTCCTCCTGCGCGGCGCCTATAGCCCCACGGTGGAGACCATGGGGATTGCCGGGGTGGCGCTGGCGGTGGCGTGGGGCGCGCGCGCGGTGGCGGCGGACCCGGAGCTCTCGGGGCGGCTGCTCTCCTTCATCACCGCGGCGCTGCTCCTCTACCAGCCGGTGAAGTCGCTCAGCGGGACGCTCTCCCAGGTGCTGGTGGGGCTGGTGGCGGCCGAGCGCCTCTTCACCCTGGCGGACGCCCCGGTGCCGCCGGACGAGGGCCAGGAGCCGGCGCCGCTGGGCCGGGCGCTGGAGCTGGAGGAGGTGCGCGCCACCTACCCGGACGGGCGCGAGGCGCTGCGTGGAGTGAGTCTCACCGTGCCGGCGGGGAGCCGGGTGGCGCTGGTGGGAGCCTCGGGGGCGGGCAAGACGACGCTCTTCTCCGTGCTGCTGGGCTTCCTCCCGCCCAGCGGCGGCGTGGTGCGGTGGGATGGTACGCCCCTCTCGGAGCTGCGGCCCTCCGGCGTGCGGGCCCAGATGGCGTGGGTGCCCCAGGAGCCCGTCCTCTTCTCCGGCAGCATCCGGCACAACCTGCTGCTGGGACGGCCCGAGGCCACCGAGGCCGAGCTGTGGGAGGCGCTGCGGCTGGCCCACGCGGAGGACTTCGTCCGCACCCTCCCGGGTGGCCTCGAGGAGCCGGTGGGAGAGCGGGGTGGGCAACTCTCTGGCGGGCAGCGCCAGCGCCTCGCCCTCGCCCGGGCCTTCCTCCGCCGCCCCTCGGTGCTGCTGATGGACGAGCCCACCAGCGCCCTGGACGCGGAGAGCGAGGCCGCCGTGGGCGCCGGCCTCTCCGAGCTGATGAAGGGCCGCACGGTGCTCGTCATCGCCCACCGCCTGGCCACGGTGCGGGACGCGGACCTCATCGCCGTGCTGGAGGCGGGCCGGGTGGTGGAGGCCGGCACCCATGCCGAGCTCCTCGCCCGGGGCGGCCACTACGCCCGTCTCCTCGGGGAGGGCGCCATGGCGGCTTGAGGACACCCTGGCTGTTGACTGCCAGTCAGGTAATTCGTACTCAAGTCCCAATCCTGGAATTCCGAGCGGAGACAGTATATTCTCTGTCCATGCTGCTCCCTGCCCGACCGAATCCCCTCCCCGGTCTTGCCCTCGCCGCCATCCCGCCGGTGGCGCTGGGGGGCTTTGGCCTCACCTTCCTCTCGCGCCTGGGAGGCCGGGTAGGACTGGAGCGGTTGGCGGACGCGGCGGGTTCCTACAGCGTGCTGCTGGTGGGGGCGGGGCTGGCGGTGACGGTGGCGCTCTCGGTGCTGCTGTGCCTGGGGCTGACGAGGCGGCGCGCGCCGCTGGTGTTGATGGTGGGGCTGGCGACGCTGCCCTGGTTCCTGGGCATCGCCGGGACGGAGGAGGCGGTGGAGCGGGTGCTGGCGGCGCTGCCGGACGTGGGGAGCGGGGACGCGCTGGCGGTGCTGGTGGGAGGGACGGGAGGGGCGATGGTGACGCGGCTGCTGGGGGCGTGGACGAGCGCTGCGTTGCTGGTGGGGGTAGCGGTGGGGCTGGTGCCCCTGCGCGCCCGGGCGACGGAGGACGAGGTGGGAGGGCTGCTGGGGGCGGCGCTGGGCCTGACGCTGGGAGGCATCGCGCTGCTGGTGGCGCTGGAGGCGCACCACCTCTTCGAGCTGCTCACCACGCTGGCGGCGCAGGCGCCCGAGGCTCGCGGGAGGCTGCTGGAGACGGGCACCGCGGAGCTCGCGCGGCTGCAGGAGCTGCGTGCCGCGGGACTGGGGGCGCTGGGGGTGCTGGCCCTGGCGCTCATCGGCTGGCAGTTCTTCCTCCGCCCGGAGGCCGTGGGGCAGTGGGCGGGGAGTGTCACGCTGGCGGCGCTGACCGCGGCGGTGCTGCTGATGGACGCCTACCCGATGGAGCGCGCCGCCGAGGGAGCGCGGGAGGCGGGCCTGCCGCGCTGCCTGCTGCCCCTGCCCGTCCTGGTGCAGAGCACGCCGATGAAGGCGCTCGGCCCCTGAGCCTCACAGCAGCCAGAAGACGAGGCCAATCCCCAGCACGAGTCCCAGGGCGAGGACGATGACCATCGTCCACCCCTCGGTCCGCTGCCGCCGGAGCATGACCGGGTCCACGGTGGAGGAGGCGCTGTCGGGGGGAGGCGTGCCCGGGGAGACGCTCGACGGGTCGGCGCTGGCACCGCCGGAGAGGACGAGCCCCTGGCGGGCGAGCGCGAGCACCCGCTGGATGTGGAGGATGTAGGGGTCCTCGCCCGAGTAGCCCTCGAGGGCGAGCGCGGCGCGCAGGAGGCGAGCGGGAAGGGGCTGGGAGTCGGGATGGACGATGGAGCTCCTGGCGCCAGCCGCGGCGGCGTCCTGCTCCACGCGGCCGGTGCGAAGGCCCACGCCGCTGGTCCACACGCAGTGCTCGTCCAGGAGGGTCAGCTCCTGGCGTTGGACCTGGCCCTCATCATCCACGAAGGAGAGGAGCTCCGCGCCTTCGGAGGACAGGTGCCAGATGGAGCGCTTCCCGTCGTCGCCGGGAGGGCCCTCCATCGGACGCGTCAGGAAGAGCGCCTGGACGGCGGACTTCAATCTCTCGGAGGACGGCTCGCTCATGTCGAGGCCGAGCCTACGAGCGGAAGGGAGGAAACGGAAGGCGCTCGTGAGGTGCTTCCGAGGAGGGGCGTGTCCATGTTGAGAGGGAGGGACTTCACCATGCCGGTCCACATGCCCGACAAGCCGATAGAACCGCCCTTCGTGGTGCCCGCCAACCGCCCGGAGGTGACGGAGGAGCCGGAGCCGAAGAGGGGGTTCGACGCGCGCTACCCGGACGTGAGC
>QKJM01001020.1 GCA_003249315.1 Archangium sp. | reverse complement strand
GCAGGTCTCGCTTCATCGTCGGCCTCGTATCTGGCTCGCCTTGGGAGCCGTCGTTACACCCCCTCATATTGCAGGAGCCGCGCCAACGCCAGAACCCTCTGATTCCGAGGGGATGGAGAGCAAAAGAGGCGCATCCTTTGCGCCGGTCGACCTGGGACCGCAGGCTTTGCGGAATCAGTGCGCCACCTCCAGCGGCCCCTCGGACACCTCCACCACCTGGGAGCGAGAGCGGGAGCGCCTCACGCCCTCGCCCACCCACGAATAGGCGCGGTGGAGGAAGTCGGAGACGGCGGTGAGGGCAAACACGGAAGCCACCAGTCGCGTCCCGCGCGGAGCCACCGCGTGCGCGCAGACGAGCGTGCAGGCCACCCACGGGCCGAGGCAGAAGTTGCAGGTGATGAGATCGGCCACGGCGCGACGGAAGCCGTGCTGGACGCGGATGGACTCCCGCACCTCGCCACCGGGGAGCGGCCCCTCATAGTGGACGAGCGGCGCCCTCAAGGGGATCGTCACCCAGTCCCTGGCGAGGATGCGGGTGAGCTTGTGCGTGGCCAGCCCGAACGTCACCAGCTCCTGGGGCGCGAGGCGCTTGGGGAACCGGCGGCCGGAGGCGCGCAGCCAGCCAAGGAAGCCGGCCAGCCCCGTCCCATAGATGCCAATGAGCAAGCCATAGGAGCCGAGCGGCATCTCCTTGTCGCTGTAGCCGGCGAACAGTCGCCTTTCCTGCAAGGGCTTGAGCATGAAATCTCTCCCGGGACCCGGAGCAGAGAGGCGGGCCCACTCGGAGAAGGCTGTGCATCCCTCGTCCGCCCCCCAAGCCGCCCCGGAGGGATGACACAAGCCTCTTCCCCTCGAGCTCCGCCCGCGACCAGCCCTCCTGATTCACGGTAGAAGGCGTAATTCCTAAAATGTCGTAAAATGGTAGCTTGATTGTTTCTCAGGAACCGAGGTAGCGACTTTGCTCGCCTGTTCCCCCCCAAAGGAGGCGAGCCCATGCTCACCCGCCCGTTGAGTACCCTGAGAACCCTCTTCCTGCTGCTCCTGCTCACTCCCGCCCTGGCCGTGGCCCAGGGGATGCGCTTCACCACCCTGGACATCGGCCAGGGAGACTCGGCGGTGCTGATCGCCCCCAGCGGCTGCGCGGCGCTCTTCGACGGAGGGCCCACGGGCTCGGGAGCCACCATCAAGAGCTACCTGAAGGGGATGGGGGTGACGCACATCGACATGGCCTTCATCTCGCACCTGCACGCCGACCACATGGGCGGCATCGACGAGGTGGAGCAGGGCGCGGACGCGGTGCCCATCTCCGTGGTGTACGACCATGGCGGCACGTACTCGTCCACGGCCTACACCCAGTACGACACCCAGTTCAGCGGCCGGCGCGTCGCGGTGTCGGCGGGGCAGACCTTCTCGCTGTGCGGAGAGGTGACGCTCACGGTGGTGGCGTCCAACGGCAACGGGTTCGCCACCTCGGATGAGAACTCGAAGTCGGTGGTGGTGAAGATTTCCTACGGCTCCTTCGACGCGCTGGTGGGGGGAGATCTCACTGGCTACACCCCGGACATCGAGACGATCATCGCCGGCGACGTGGGCGAGCTGGAACTCTACAAGGTGCATCACCACGGCTCGCGCTACTCGTCCAACAACAACTTCCTGGATATCACCCTGCCGACGGTGTCCTTCATCTCGGTGGGCCGGGACAACACCTACGGCCACCCCACGGCCGACTGCCTGAGCCGGCTCTCCGCGCACGGCTCGGACATCTGGCAGACGGAGGATCCCTCCTCCAACTCGATTCTGGGCCACATCGAGCTGAGTTCCCTGGACGGTACCGGCTTCACGGTGGCGCAGGGCAGCACCAGCATCAACTACGCCTCCAAGGGTGGCGGCACGCCGCCGGGTCCGGACACGCAGGCGCCCACCGCGCCGGGCTCGCTGGTGGCCAGCGCCGTGTCCACGACGGAGATCAACCTGGGCTGGACGGCCTCCACGGACAACGTGGGCGTGACGGGCTACCGGGTGTACCGGAGCACCAACGGCAACAACTACTCGCTGGCTGGCACCAGCACCTCCACGGGCTTCGCGGACACGGGCCTGCTGGCGGGCGTCAGCTACTGGTACCAGGTGACGGCGGTGGACGCGGCGGGCAACGAGTCCGCGCCGAGCAGCGCCTCCACCACCACGCCCACCGAGGGCCTCACCGTCACCAGCCCCAACGGCGGAGAGAGCTGGACGGCCAACGGCACGTACGACATCACCTGGACGGCCACCGGCCTCACCCTCGTGAAGCTGGAGTACTCGCTGGATGGCGGCGGCGCCTGGTCGTTGATCGCCAACAACGTGGACGCCACCACGGGCAGCTACGCGTGGACGGTGCCCGACAGCCCGAGCACCACGGCGCGAGTGCGCGTGTCGGACGTGTACGGCGCGGCGTTCGACCTCGGCGACGGCACCTTCACCATCGCCGCGCCGCCGTCCGGCCCGGCCAAGGTCATCCTCAACGAGATTCTGGCCAACGAGCCGGGCTCGAGCACCACGGGTGAGTTCGTGGAGCTGGTGAACGTGGGCGGCCAGTCCATCGACATCAGCGGGTGGATCATCCAGGACGCGACCTCGACGCGGCACATCTTCGCCCAGGGCACGGTGCTCGAGCCGGGCAAGGCCATCGTGGTGTTCGCCAGCGCCTCGGCCATTCCCGCGGGGCTGACCAACGCGGTGGCGGCCTCCTCCGGTGCGCTCAGCCTCAACAACACCGGGGACACGGTGACGGTGAAGGACTCGTCCGCCAAGAAGGGGAAGACGATTGACTCCTTCACCTACGGCAGCTCGCTGGCCTCCACGGACGGCGTGTCGATGAACCGCAGCCCCGACGCGAGCGACGCGGGCGGCTTCGTGCTGCACACCACCTTGTCCAGCCTGAGCGCCTCGCCAGGCGCGCGCGCGGACGGCGGCGCCTTCTAGTCGCACCAGCGCCCCCTGCCCCGGTCCTCCCTCGAGGGCCGGGGCGGGTGGCTCAGGCCGCGTCCGTGCGAGCCCGGGGCTCCAATCCCAGGTCTCGCGCGAGGGCCTGGAAGGTG
>QKJM01000422.1 GCA_003249315.1 Archangium sp. | reverse complement strand
AAGCGGGCCTCCACCTCCTCGGACCAGCGCACCACCAGCAGCGGCAGGGGCAGGTCTCCGGGCTCGCCGAACTCCTCCAGGAAGCGGCCCTGCAGCTCGGCGGCGTGCCGCGCCTCTCCGAGCGCCTCCGGCAGCGTGAGCGCGCCGGGCACCTTGCGCTCCTGGATGAGGAAGTACTCCAGGCTGTTGATGACCGAGTGCTTCGCGAAGCGCTCGAAGGGCCGCTGCCGCATGAGCTGGAGGAAGCCGAGCTGATCCTCGCAGCGCACCTCGCCGCCCTTCAGCGCCAGCACGCTCTGCCCGGGCCCGCGCTGATAGAAGGCCCGGAAGTGGCCCGGCGGGCGGAAGAACGTCTCGGATTCGAAGGTGCCGTTGGTGGGAGGCGCGGGCAGCTCGCGCCGGAATTCCTCCACTGCCTCGGCCACCCATGGCTCGGTCTTGCACAGGTGGCGCCAGAGGGCGGGGGCCTCGCGGGTGACGTCCCAGGCGAGGGTGAAAGGAGCGGTCGTCGGCTCCTCGGGCAACCGGCGCGTCTCCATCGCCCCGAGGAGCTGCCCGAGCGGACGGCGCAACAGCTCCTCGGGCCCCAGCGTGATTCCGTACCGGCTCTCCAGGAGCTGGTGCAGCTCGAGCTGGCGCAGGGAGTCCAGGCCGAGCTCCGCCACGGGTCGCTCGAGCTCCATCGCCTCGGGCCTCATCCCCACCAGCCCGGCGAGCTGCTCGCGAAGGGCGGGACTCGGGTCGGCCATCTCCGGGCACGGGGACATGGGCCGGGACAGGTGGAGGACGTCCAGCGAGCCCGAGAGGAAGCCGTGTCGGCAGGCGCCGCGCTGAATCTTCCCGCTGGAGGTCTTCGGGATGGAGCCGTGGCGCACGAGCACCAGGGTGTCGAGCTGGAGGCCATGGGACTCGGCGATGGCCTGTCGGGCGACGAGGGCCACCTCCTCCAGGGGACCCTGCTCGTGCTGGCGGTGCAGCTCCTGGACCATGACGAGCAGCTCCTCCTGGCCGGAGTCGGTGGAGAAGGCGGCGCTACAGCCGGGGCGCAGGGCGGGGTGGCTCTCCTCGATGGTGCGCTCGAGGTCCTGCGGGTAGTGATTGCGTCCGCGAATGACGATGAGGTCCTTGAGGCGGCCGGTGAAGAACAGCTCTCCGTTCCGCTGGAAGCCCAGGTCTCCCGTGCGCAGCCAGGGGCCCTCTCCGGTGTCGGCGCGCACGGCGTGGAAGGTATGCGTCGTCTCCTCGGGGCGGCGCCAGTAGCCCTGGGCGACGCTGGGGCCGGCCACCCAGATTTCGCCCACCTGCTCGGGCGCGCAGCGGGCGCGGGTGACGGGGTCCACGATGATGAGCCGCTGCTCCCCACACGCGTGGCCCAGGCCCACCAGGCGTCGGCCACCGGGCGTGCCCGGCGGTTGCTCGACGACGCGCCCGGAGGCCAGGGCCTTCGTGTCCACCTGGAGGTACGAGGGTGGGGTGTCCGGCTCGCCGCCCGTCACCAGCAACGTGGCCTCGGCCAGGCCGTAGAGGGGGCGCAGCGCCTCGGCCCGGAAGCCGCAGGGCGCGAAGTGGCGGGCGAAGCGCTCCAGGGTGTCGGCGCGCACCGGCTCGGCCGCGTTGGCGGCCTGACGCCAGCTCCGGAGGTCGAGCGCGTCTCGCTGCTCGGCCGTCACCTTGCGCACGCACAGGTCGAAGGCGAAGTTGGGCCCTCCGCTGAAGGTGCCTCGGTAGCGGGAGATGGCTCTCAGCCAGAGCACCGGCTTCCGCAGGAAGGACTCGGGCGGCAGGAGGACGCAGGGGTAGCCGCTGTACACCGGCTGCAGCAGTCCGCCGATGAGCCCCATGTCGTGGTACATGGGCAACCAGCTCACGGCCACCGTGTCTTCGTCGCACCGCAGGGCCTGGCGGATGAGGGCCTCGTTGTGGAGGAGGTGGCCATGGGTGAGCAGCACGCCCTTGGGCTGGGCGGTGGAGCCGGAGGTGTACTGGATGAAGGCCAGCGTTTCGGGCCGCACCTCCGGAGGCCGCCAGTCGTGCTCGGCGCCCTCGGCCAGCGCGTCGGTGGCCACCCAGCGCAGTGTGGCGAGCTCCGGCGCCTGCTCGGCGAGCGCACTCACCATGTCTCGGATGAAGCCGGTGGTGAGCACCACGCGGGCCTGGGCGTCCCGGGCGATGGCCCGCAGCCGGGGCAGCGTGCGGTGGAGCCGGGCCGGGTCCGGCGGGTACACCGGCACCGCGGCGAGCCCGGCGTACAGCGACCCGAAGAAGGCCGCCACATACTCCAGCCCGAAGGGGTAGAGGAGCAGGGCCCGCTCCCCGGGCGCGACGTGCTCCCGCAGGGTGGCGGCGATGGCGCGCGCCTGTCTGTCCAGCCCGGCGAAGTCCAGGTGCCGGGTCTCCGTCTCTCCATCTTCGAGGAAGGTGAAGACGCGCTGCACGGGTCGCGCATCGGCCCTTCGCCGAAGGATGTCGACCAGGGTCGAACCGGGCTCGCGCCACATCGCCGCCAGAGGCTTCATGTCTCTCGCTACCGCAAGGGGGGGCGCCGCGGGGGGGGCGCGGCGGTGCGCGGATCTTCTATCCGACCTCGCTCCTGCTTCAACGATGAGGAGGCGGCCTCGGCGAGGAATGCACGGTGCGTCCGGTGCTCTTGTCACCCTGCGTCAGGGGCGGGGCCGGCGACGTACCGGCACGGTCGCGGACTTGCGCCGGCCGAACAGGGCCAGCAGGGTCAGCGCCGCGACGGCGAGCAGCGGCGCACCGCCCGTGCTCGAGGCTCCGCATCCCGCGGCTTTCCTCGTCTCCTGCATGGGCTCCGTCGGCGCGATGATGCCCTCGCTTTCGGAGGGCGCCGCGGGCGGAGCTGGTGCGGGAGCGGGCTCGGGAGTTGGGGCGGGCTCTGGCTCGGGAGCAGGAGCCGGTGCGGGAGCGGGCTCTGGCTCGGGGGGTGGAGCTGGAGCGGGCTCGGAGGGCGGAGCGGGCTCCGGCTCTGGTTCGGGGGGAGGTGGTGGCGGTGGCGGGAGGACGTCCTCGAGCGAGGTGGCCTTGACGAAGCCATCGTGGAAGATGACGCCCTCGGGG
>QKJM01000624.1 GCA_003249315.1 Archangium sp. | reverse complement strand
TCTCGCGGGCATGCCCCTCTCGGTGCCCCTCTCTCGCTCCCTGTGATAGTCGGGAGGCATCGTGAACTCCCGTCGCCGACCCCACTTCCTCCAGGTTGCCCTCCCCATCGCCTTCCTCGCGATTGGCCTCCTCGTCTGGGTCGGCCTGCGCGGCAAGGAGGACCCCGCCGAGCTCCAGGTCCACGCCGACTTCGACCGCATCCTCGCCGCCCTCGATGCCTACTCCGCCGAGCACGGCTCCCTCCCCGAGGAGGGCGACCTGTCCTTCCTCGTTCCCAAGTATCTCGACGCCGTCCCCAAGGACCCCTGGGGCAATTCCTACCTCTATGCCAGCAACGGCAAGAGCCCCTTCCTCCAGTCCCTCGGCGAGGACGCCCACCGCGGCGGCAATGGTCGCAATCAGGACCACACCAACCACGACGGGCACTCCGTCCTCCGCCGGTAGGTCCGAGGCGCTCGGTCGCCCGGTAATCCCTCACCCCAGCCCTCTCCCAGAGGGAGAGGGGGCATACACAGGTTCCATCCTCGGGTCCTGCTTCTCTTCCCTCGCGTGACTACCCTCCCCACGAGGGAGTGTCGTCATGTCGGTGGTGTGTGCAACCAACCTCACGCAGCCGGCGGTGGGCGCCGCCACGGTCGCCGCGGCCATCGCCGCCCGGCTGGGGGAACCCCTGTGCCTCGTCGGTGTGCGGGACGTCGAGCACCTCTCGCCCGAACTCCCCTCCTCCCGCGCGGAGGCCCGCCAGCGGCTGGAGGCCGAGGCCTCGCGCCTGCGCGTCTCCTTCGGCGCCACCGTGGAGACGCACCTGCTCCAGGGCTCTCCCTCCTGGCTCCTCGTCGGGGACGAGCGTTGTCAGCACTCCCGGCTGATGGTCCTCTCCGCCGACGGGTGGGGTCCCTCCTCCTCCTGGCGTCGCGTCCCCCTGTACGAGCGCGTGGCCTCGCACTCCCTCGTCCCCGTGCTCGTGGTGCGCGGAGAGGGCCGGTCCCTCACTGAGTGGGCTCTCGGCCACCGTCACCTGGTGGTACTCGCCGGGGTGGATGACTCCTCCACCGGCCGGGCCGCCGCCGCCTGGCTCCACGAACTGCGCCGCATCGGCCCCTGTGACGTGGTGGTCGCCAACGTCTGCTCCCCCGCCGAGGAACGCCAGCGGCTCGGCATCCACACCCCCGCCCACGTCGCGCTGCTCGAGCCCGCGGTGCGGCGGATGGAGGTGTTGGATCCCCAGGTGGAGCGGGTGCTGCTGCGCGAGATGCGCGAGCGCGTGGGCGAACTCCCGGGCGAGGGCTCGGTGGAGCTGCTCCTGGAGCCCGGCTTCGGCCGGCCCGCGGACCACCTGCTGCACGTGGCCAAGGCGCGCGAGGTGGACCTGGTGGTGGTGGGCACCCACCAGCGTGCCGGCCTCTCCCGGTTGTGGCACGGCTCCGTCTCCGCGAACGTGCTGCGCCACGCCGAGCAGTCCGTCGCCTGCGTCCCTCCCTCCTGGGCCGTGAGCCAGAGGCCCGCGCCGCCTCGCTCCGTCCTCGTCCCGGTGGACTTCTCCGATGCCAGCCACCTCGCCATCTCCCAGGCTCGCTCCCTCGTGCGCCCCGGCGGCCGCGTCCACCTGCTGCACGTCCATCGGCGCCGTGCCACCGAGCTCGGCTGGTTGGATCACTACGGCGTCCTCCCCGAGCCTCCCAGCGAGCGCGCGCAGGTCCTCCACCGGCTGGAAGACCTCGTGGCCCGCGAGAGCGGCGGCGGCCAGGTGGAGTGGACGGTGGAGGGCGTCACCGGTGACGACGTCGCCCAGGCCATCTGCCAGGCCACCGAGCGCGAGGGCGTGGACCTCGTCTGCCTCGGCACCTCCGACGCACCGGGTCATTTCGGCTACCTCGACGACGCCGTGGCTCGGGAGCTGGTGGAGCGCTGCCGCCGCCCGGTGATGGTGCTGCACGCCTGAGACGGCTTCCAGGCCGACTTTCCGGCTCCGGCGCCCTGTCCCGATTCGACGGGTACTCCGTTTCGTGATAGATTTTGTCGTCAAACGCAGTCCGCAGTGGGGGAGGTCTGCCTTTGACACCACAAGGTTATTGTGAAGAGGATCTGGTAGCGAATCGCGTCTCGCTGCTGCTCTCCGGTGGTACCGAGGAGGACAGGCGGGTGTGGGCGACGGAGGCGGCGAGGCGTTTCACCCATGAGGGGCCGCTCGTCGAGGTCCGCCATCCCTCCGAGGTGGGCGAGGCCCTGCGCAGACCTCGCGGCGTCGTGTTCATCACCGATGTCACCCGACTCGGGGACTCCGCCCAGGGTCAGCTCCTCCGGTGTCTGCACGCCCAGGAGGAGCGTCCCAAGGTCGTCGTCGGCGTGTCCATCCCCGTGGAGCTCGCCCGCACCCGCGGCCTGCTCCGGGAGGATCTGCACTACCGGCTCCACCTCGCCCAGGTGGACCTCAACGCCCAGGGCATGCGCGAGGTGCTCGCCGTGCGTCGCGCCCAGACCGAGGCCGCGCGCAAGGCCGAGGAGGCCGCGCGCAAGGCCGAGGAGGAACGGCTCGCCGCCCAGAAGGCCGCTCTCCGGAAGCCTGCTCCGACTCGGGCCGCTTCGTCTCCTCGGGCGCCGCCCCAGGCCCGGAGCGCCTCCCGGCTGGAGCGACGCGTGCGCCCCGCCGCCACCTCTCCCAGGAAGGTGACGCGCCGGTAACTCCGCGGAGGCACGGGCTCCCACGGGCTCATCAGTGGTGCCGCTGCTTCTGCCCCCGCTTCACCTTGCTGCCCGCCTTCTTCTCCTTCGGGGCGGGCGCCTCCGTGTGCAGCGTCTTGCGTCCCTCCGTCCGCCGTGGCTTCGGCTTCTCCGCCGCCTGGCGGACGGACTCGCTCCGTGGCGCCTTCCTCCGCGCCTCCGGGGTGGGGTGCGCCTCCTTGCGGGCCTTCTCCAGCGGGCGCGACGCCTTCGCCCGCTCCAGGGCCGGACCGTACCGCTCGTCTTCCGCCTGGCTCGCTCCCTGCTTCGTCCTCACCGCCCGCTCGCGCACCGGCAGCTTCTCCTGCAGCCGATCCGCCGCCTTCAGCGCCGCCACCGTCCCGTCCACCACCAGCC
>QKJM01000109.1 GCA_003249315.1 Archangium sp. | reverse complement strand
CTTGCCGTACGAAAGGCAGAGTTCCTGGGCGATGACGAGGCTCATGGCGAATCGAGGGGTGTAACAGCCCGGCGCCCGTCCGAAAACGTCCGAGTCGCCTGTCCGCCCCCTTCCCCCCTGGAATCGCCCTCCACCCCGTCAGGCCCCTGTCCCCCCGCCGCCCGGCTTGCCTATACTGGCCCACCTGATGGCTTCTCCCTGTCCGCACTGCGGTAGCACCGACGGTTCCGATCACCTCTGCGCTGGCGCCCAGCTCGCGCTCATCGGCCAGGTCCTCGATGGCCGCTACCAGATTGAAGACGTGCTCGGCCAGGGCGGCATGGGCATGGTCTTCCGCGCCAACCAGACCTCCGTCCACCGGCCCGTGGCCGTCAAGACGCTCAACCCCTCGCTCGCCGCCGCGCCCCAGTTCTTCGAGCGCTTCCGCCGCGAGGCGGAGATCGCCAGCCGCCTGCGCCACCCCAACGTCATCACCATCTACGACTTCGGGCGCGCGCAGGACGGCACCTGCTACTACGTGATGGAGTTGCTGGAGGGCGAGAGCCTCCGCCAGCTCGTCAAGCGCGACGGCCCCATGACGCTGCGGCGCGCGGTGGACGTCGTCGAGCAGGCCTGCCGCGGCCTCGCCCACGCCCACGAGCAAGGCGCGGTCCACCGCGACATCAAGCCCCACAACATCATGGTGCAGCAGCTCGACGGACGGGACTTCGTCAAGGTGCTGGACTTCGGCCTCGTCAAGGCGCTCGAGCAGGAGGAGGAGCAGCAGCTCACCTCCACCGGCCAGGTGCTCGGCACGCCCCAGTACATGCCCCCTGAGCAGGCCGGCGGCGAGGTGGTGGATCACCGCTCCGACCTCTACTCCATGGGCGGCGTCCTCTACTGCTGCCTCACCGGCACCTCCCCCTACGGCGCCAACACCGTGCGCAAGGCGCTCACCGCCGCCCTGACCCAGCAGGTGCCCCCGGTGAACGCCAAGCGCCAGGGCGCTCCCATCCCCCAGCTCCTCGAGGACGTCCTCCAGAAGTCCCTCGCCCGCGAGAAGGAGGACCGCTTCCAGAGCGCCCAGGAGTTCATCGACGCCATGCTGGACGCGGTGGCGGACCTGTCTCCCGAGGAGTTCGATGCGCTGCCCACCGGCTCCTCCCCCGATGCGGGCGGCAGCTCCAGGCCGAGCCAGCGCAGCGTCTCACGCCCCGGCCGCTCCTCACCCAGCGCGGCCCGTTCCCGCCCCGCCGGACCCGGCCGAGGCTCCCAGCCCTCCGCCGGCCGGAGTTCCCAGCCCTCCGCCGCCCGGGGCTCCCAGCCCTCCGCCGCCCGGGGCTCCCAGCCCTCCGCCGCTCGCTCGGCCAGCCGCTCCCGGTCCCCCGTCGCCGAGGCCCCTGCCACTCAGGCGCTCACCGAGCCCGCCGAGAGCACCTCCTCTGGCAGGAAGATCGCGCTCGTCGCCGTGCCGCTACTGTTGATCGTGGCGGGCGGTGCGTTCGTCATGCTCCGCCCCTCCCCGGAGAGCCCGGCCCCATCGGCCCTGCCAACGCCGGCCCCCCAGTCGCCTCCCCCTCCCGTGGAGACCACCGTCCAGGAGAGTCGGCTCACCGTGCAGTTCCGCTCCACCCCCGAAGGCGCTGCCATCTTCGACGGCGATGTGCAGATCGGCACCACCCCCACCGAGCTGCGCCTCCGCCGCGACAAGACGCACGTCCTCTCCTTCCGGCTCGCCGATCATCAGTCCGTGGAGCGCACCCTCGACTTCAGCCGCGCCGCCGAGGACACACAGCTCGTCGAGGTGAGTCTCGAGAAGATGGCCCCCGTGGAACGCTCGCGGCCCTCCACGCGTCCCTCCCGCCCTGCTCCTTCCAAGGAGAAGGAGGAGATCTCCATCTTCGAGTAGTCGCCGGTTCGACCCGGGGCACGTGGCACCCTCACCCCGTCCCTCTCCCGGTGGGAGAGGGGTGATTGGGGCTCAGGTGAACTCCAGCAGGATCGGCAGCACGTCTCCGCTCTTGCCTCTCACGAAGCGGTGGAAGCTCCCGCCGTTCTCCGCCGGGTCCGCGTTCACCAGCCACGTCTCCCCTCCCAACTCCCGCGCCTCGTCCACGAATCCCGCCGCCGGCCATACCGCTCCCGACGTCCCCACCGCCAGGAACACCAGCCGGCCCTCTTCCGACATGAACTGCTCCACCCGGAAGAGATCTTCTGGCTCCAGCATCTCCCCGAACCACACGATGTGCGGCCGCAGTCTTCCTCCGCACTCGTCGCACCTCGGCACCGTGCCCTCCGGGTACTCCGTCCGATCCTCGAACGGCCTCCGGTCGCACCGAGCACACCTCGTCGTGAACAGGTTGCCGTGCAGCTCCACCACCCGCCGGTTCCCCGCCTGCCGATGCAGCCCGTCCACGTTCTGCGTCGCCAGCAGGAACCGATCCCCCAGCCTCCGCTCCCACTCGGAGATCGCCAGGTGTCCCGCGTTCGGCTGGCAGTCCTTCGCCCCGGCACGCCGCTGCGAGTAGAAGTGCCACACCAGCGCCGGATCCTCCCGGAAGCCCTCCGGAGACGCCACCTGCTCGATGGGGTGATTCTCCCAGAGTCCGTCCGAGCCTCGGAAGGTCGCGATCCCGCTCTCCGCGGAGACCCCCGCCCCCGTCAGCACCAGCAGCCTCGTCCGCTCGTCGATCCGCAACGTCTCCATGCGTCCCTGCTCCTCCTGTTGCAGCCCGACTCCATATCGGGTTGAAGATGCTCCCGCTCCGGCCCCTCTCCTCGCCGGCGCCATCTCTCGAGGACTCCATCATGGCTGAAGTCACCCTGGATCTGCGCGAACTGCCCAAGACCGAGGCTTATGCCGAGCTCAAGAAGCACACCGAGGCCATCCTCGAGGGACTCCGCGACGAGATCACCGCCATGTCCACCATGAGCTGCCTCCTCCACCACGCCTTCGGTCACCTGTGGACCGGCTTCTACCGCGTCGTCGAGCCCGGCAGGCTTCTGCGCGTCGGCCCCTACCAGGGGACCCTCGGCTGCCTGGAGATCCCCTTCGGCAAGGGCGTCTGCGGCACCGCCGCCGCCACGGGGGAGACCGTCGTCGTC
>QKJM01000344.1 GCA_003249315.1 Archangium sp. | reverse complement strand
ACGGCGCCTTCATCCATGCCTTCCCGGACGAGCGGCTCGCCGTGGCGACCTTGAACTCCTGTGAGCGCGAGTCCCACCGCCGCCAGGGTGGTTTCCTGAGCGACACCCAGGCCCAGGCGCTGATGGACAGGTGGCACTCGGGGGAGGCGCACGCGTGGCTGAAGATCGTCGCCATCCACCACAATCCGGTGGCCACGGTGTCGGAGAATGTCCGGGACTGGAGCGAGCAGCTCCGGGCCCAGGCGGGGGCGGGCGGGGCCGAGTGGTCCGAGCACTTCGCCGCCGACATGCTCGGCTTCGAGGGACGTGAGCATCTGCGTGCGGTGGCCGAGAGCTGTGGGGTGCAGCTCATCCTCCACGGCCACCACCATGCCCATGACATCCAGTCGTGGCCCTGGAGGAAGAAGCAGAGGGGCAACACGCTGGTGCTCTCCTCGGGGAGCTGGGGCCTGCGGCCGGGGAATCTCCCCAGTGGCTTGCCCAACATGATGCACCTGGTCCGGGTGGACCCCGCCGGCGGGAGGGTCCACTCGGTGCTCCGGGTGTACGAGCCGCGCGCCCGTCCCGATGGCTATGTGGTGCCGGGCCAGTTCGTGTTGGATCCGGTGAACCCGGAGGGCGCGCTGTTGGATTTGACGCTGCCGCCGGGCTTCGCGCGGGAAGAGGAGGCGCCGGAGAGCTCCGGGGCGGACAAGCAGGAGGAGTTCGTCGAGGAGTATCGGACGCGGCTCAAGCGGAGGTACGAGCGCTGGGAGCTGAGCGGTATCGGCGCGGTGCAGCCGGGCAGCGCGGGGAAGCCCATCGAGGCCACGCTGGATGACATGTACCTCCCGCTGCGTCTGGGCAGGGACTTCGACATCCGGAAGCTGGATGTGGGCAAGGTGCTCGAGCCGGAGGAACTGCTCGCCCGGAAGAGCCCGCTGGTCATCCGGGGCGGCGCGGGGAGCGGGAAGACCACCTGGATGCGCTGGACCTTCCGCCGGCTGGTGGAGCTGCCCGAGGCGCTTCCCTTCATGATCGAGCTGCGCAAGCTGGCCCGCGTGTGGAGCGAGACGAAGGCCTGGGGGGAGGAGCGGACGCTCGATGCGTACCTGCGCCAGTGGGTGGAGGACTCTGGTGCGGGAGGCTGGAAGGACGCACTGTCGGGAGTGCTCGGGGCGCAGGAGGGGCCTCGCCCGGTGCTGCTGGTCGATGGGTGGGACGAGCTGGGGACGCTGGGAGAGGAGCTGCGCGAGAAGCTCCTGGGCTTCCTGGAGGCGCATCCCCGGGTGCTCGCGGTGGTGTCGAGCCGGCCGTACGGGGAGAACCGGCCCTCCGGCAGCGAAGGCTTCGAGGTGTTGGATCTCCAACCCCTCTCCTGTGAGGAGATGGGCGTCCTGACGGAGCGGTTCCACCGGCGCGTGCATGGAGAGGACGGCACGGCGGCCCGGGCTTCCACGCGCTGCTTCCGGGAGGCGCTGGAGGGCTCTCCGGAGGCGGTGGCGCTCGCGCGCTCGCCGCTGCTGCTCACCATGATGTTGCTCATCAGCAGGGACCGGCCCCTCCCCGACAAGAGGCACCGGCTCTACGAGGAGTGCATCCGAGGACTGCTCTCGGCTCGGCCGGAGCAGCGGGAGAAGGAGGGCGTCCAGCTCCAGCGCGAGCAGTGGAGGCCCCAGGACAGCGAGGAGCGGCTGCGAGCGGTGGCGGCGCTCGCTTTCCGGATGCAGGAGGAGGGCTACACGAAGGAGCGGGCTCCCATCGTGGGCTCCTGGGAGGAATTGATGGCGCTGCTCCCCGAGGGCTGGAGGCGGGAGGAGCGCAGCGGTTTCCTCTCCTGGCTGGTGGGGGCGTCCGGGGTGATGTGCGAGCAGACGGATGGGCGTCTGAGCTTCATGCATCTGAGCCTCCAGGAGTACCTGGCGGCCCATCACCTGACGGCGAGCTTCGAGGGGAACGAGCAGCGGCTCCAGCTCTGCCGGGAGCGGATGAGGGATGTGAACTGGTGGGAGACGCTGCGGCTCTGGGCGGCGATCGTCGGGGACAGGAATCCGGCGCACCTCGCGCCGGTGCTGTCCGGGCTGACGCGAGGCGAGCCCGCGGGCTACTGGCTGGTGGGCGCCATTCTCGCGGATGGACTGGCGGAGGAGTCCTTCGAGCCGTGGCTCCAGGGGCTCACTTCGCGGTTCCACACGGGCGAGTGGAGCTGGGCGATGATGAGCGCCCGGGCCTGGGCCGCGAGTCGACAGGAGCCGCGGCGTCAGGCCATCGCGGCGAGTCTGCCACGATTGATGGGAAGGTTGAGCTGGGTGGCGGCCATCGCCGCCCGGTATTGGTTTGGAACGACGCGTGCGGATGTGCCACCGGAGGAGGGCGAGGCCTTCGAGAGTCTCATCCGGGACGCGTGTGAGGGACAGGGAGTGGGGAGGGCGAAGGTGCTGGCGGGCTCCAATCCCACCTGGCCGGTCAAGCCCCTGGAGCTGTCCCTGCTGAGGCTCGTCCCGACGTCGCGCTTCATGCTCTCGGCCCGGTTACAGGTGTTGCTCTCCGTGGGCGCGAGCCGAGAGGAGTTCTTCCGTGTCGCGCACAGCATCCTCTCCGTCCCCCGGGAGCCGGAGCAGGAGTCGCTGGCGTGGGCGCGGGAGCTGGCGCGGAGCTGGGCGAGCCACTGGGCGAGGGACTGGGCGCGGGACTGGGAGGGAGATCTGGCGCGGTATCTGGCGCGGAGCGGGGCGCGGCGCTGGGCCCATGACTGGGCGAGGGATTGGGCGCGGGGCTGGGCACGGGACTGGTCGAGGTATTGGTCGAGGGACCTGGCGCGGGAGTTCGCGAGGGATTGGATGAGAGAGCTGGCGCAGGACTGGGCGAGGGACCTGGCGCAGGACTGGGCGAGGGATTGGGCGCGGGAGCTGGCGCAATTCCAGACGCGGAGCCTGGCGCGGGAGTGGGGCCTGGAGGAAGTCCCTGGCTGGCTCGAGGACTTCGCGATGGTGGAGATGGCTTCCATCGGTCGCTCGGGGACCCGGGTGATGATCGCCAATTCCGAGGGGGTCGCCGATCCGCTCTATCGGCTCCTCCAGCTCGCCTGTCAGGCCTCCCTGAATCCCCAGG
>QKJM01000760.1 GCA_003249315.1 Archangium sp. | reverse complement strand
CGCCGAGCACGAGTAGCGATGCCGGGACGCCGCCGCCGCCGCCTCCTCCTCCCCCGCCCCCTCCTCCCGCGGATGCCGGCACTCCGCCAGATGGGGGCTCCACGTGTCCGCCTGCAGATGCGGGCACGTCACCGTCGCCCGAGCCGGGGACGGCCTGTGTGCGCAACGCCGACTGTGGCTGGGGCAACTACTGCATCAACGGGGCCTGCGTGCGGGGTTGCACCGAGGACGCCAACTGTGGCGCCACCGAGGCGTGCGTGTCGGGCCTGTGCCGTCCCAAGCCCACCAACCAGTGTACGGCCGCCGGCCAGTGCGCCGAGAACCAGGACTGCGTGGACGGCCAGTGCCGTGCTCACTGCACCTCCAGCACCGAGTGCCCCGCCAACAACACCTGTACCATCGGCTACTGCATGCCGGCGGACAGCGGGGGCAGCGGCAAGGCCTGCGCCGCCAACTGCGACTGCCCCTCCGGCGAGAGCTGCGTGAACGGCTTCTGCCGGCTGTAGGGCGCCGTCCCGCGGCTCAGCGGTCTCCGGCGCGAGGGGCCACCATGCGCCAGCAGCGGTGGATCTCCTTGCGCTGGAAGTCCTCGGGGAGGGAGCCGGGGGTGAGCTCCTCCACCTGGGCGAAGCCCCGCGTGGCGGACTCCTTCAGCTCGAAGCCCAGGAAGTTGGTGGAGAAGTAGAGGACGCCGCCCGGGGAGAGCAGCGCGCGCAGGCCCTCCAGCAGCCGCACATGATCCCTCTGGACGTTGAAGGTGCCGTGCATGCGCTTGGAGGTGGAGAAGGAGGGCGGGTCGCACACCACCAGGTCGAACCGCTCCTCGGGCGCCTGGCGCTGGGCCTGCACCCAGGCCATGGCGTCCGCGCGCAGCAGGGTGTGGCGCTCGTCGGACAGGTCGTTGAGGGCGAGGTTGTCTTCGGTCCAGTCCAGGTAGGTGTTGGACAGGTCGATGCTCAGCGTGCGAGAGGCCCCGCCCGCGGCGGCGTAGACGGTGAAGGCGCCCGTGTAGCAGAAGAGGTTGAGGAAGGACCTGCCCTTCGCCTCGTCGCGCACCCGGGCGCGGGTGAGCCGGTGGTCCATGAAGAGGCCGGTGTCCAGGTAGTCGCCGAGGTTGACCAGGAACTTCAGCCCCTGCTCCTCCACCACGAGGCGCTCGGAGCCCTGGCCCACCCGGCCATACTGCGAGCGGCCCCAGGGCTGAGGCAGGTGGGTCTTCACGTACACATGCTCCGGCGCCACCCCGAGGACGGAGGACACCGCCGTCAGCACCTCCTCCCGCTGGGCCTCCAGGGAGCCTCCCTTGAGGGCGCGTCGCCGGGGGTACTCCTCAACATGGGCCCGGTCCGCGTAGAGGTCCACCGCGTAGGGGTACTCGGGGATGTCCCGGTCGTAGAGCCGGAAGGCGGTCAGCCCGCGTGCCTTCGCCCACTTGCGGAAGTGCCGCGCATTCTTCCGGAGCCGGTTCTCGAACATGCCGCCGGCCTGGGCACCGGAGTCTTCTGGGGGGGTCGTCATGGGGCTGGTCTGTCCTCTTCCGTACAACCGCAGCCCCCTATCCCCGAGTCCACGCCGTCCGGCAAGCGTCCCGAAGGGGGCGGCGGGTGATGCCGAGGGGGAGGGGAGTGTGATAGGCCGCCGCCATGCGCTTCGATACCCTCGCCATCCATGCCGGCCAGGAGCCGGATCCGACCACCGGCGCCATCATGACGCCGATCTACCTGACCTCCACCTACGTCCAGGCCGGCCCCGGGGAGCACAAGGGCTTCGAGTACAGCCGGACGCAGAACCCCACCCGCAACGCGCTCCAGGCCTGCCTGGCCTCGCTGGAGGGGGCGAAGTACGGCGCCGCCTTCGCCTCGGGCCTGGCGGGCACGGACATGCTGATGCACATGCTGGAGGCGGGCGACCACGTTGTGGTGTCCGACGACGTCTACGGCGGCACCTTCCGCATCTTCGACAAGGTCTTCAAGCGCCAGGGCCTGGACTTCTCCTTCGTGGACCTGTCCAACCCGGACGCCTTCGAGGCCGCCATCACCCCGAAGACGAAGATGGTGTGGGTGGAGTCTCCCACCAACCCGATGATGAAGCTGATCGACCTGGCCCGCATCGCCGAGACGGCGAAGCGCCGCGGCATCATCTCGGTGTGTGACAACACCTTCATGACGCCGTACTTCCAGCGCCCGCTGGAGCTGGGGATGGACGTGGTGACGCACTCCACCACCAAGTACATCAACGGTCACAGCGACGTGGTGGGCGGCTTCGTATGCACCAGCCGGGATGACATCGCCGAGCGGATGTACTTCCTGCAGAACTCGGTGGGCGGTGTGCAGGGCGCCATGGACAGCTTCCTGGTGCTTCGCGGGGTGAAGACGCTGGGCGTGCGCATGGAGCGCCACGCGCAGAACGCGATGAAGGTGGCGCAGTTCCTCGCCACGCACCCCAAGGTGCAGAAGGTCACCTACCCGGGCCTGGAGACGCACCCGCAGCACCAGCTCGCGCGCAAGCAGATGAAGGGCTTCGGCGGCATGGCCACCTTCGACATCAAGGGAGGCCTGGAGGCGGCGCGCACGTTCCTCAAGACGGTGAAGATCTTCGCCTGCGCCGAGTCGCTCGGGGGCGTGGAGTCCCTTATCGAGCACCCCGCCATCATGACCCACGCCTCGGTGCCGAAGGAGACGCGCGAGAAGCTGGGGATTTCCGACGGCTTCATCCGCCTGTCGGTAGGCATCGAGGACGCGCAGGATCTCATCGACGATCTGGCCCAGGCGCTCGACGCGGCCTGAGCGGCGGACGGTGAGGACACCCAGGGTCTCTCGCTCCAGAGCAGGGGAGCGGAGGCCCTTTTAGCTGGATTCCCAGCGGAAGCCTGGATCCAACTGCCCTCGTTCGGTGAAC
The DNA here is from genome assembly GCA_003249315.1 of Archangium sp. Lineage (GTDB taxonomy): Bacteria > Myxococcota > Myxococcia > Myxococcales > Myxococcaceae > QKJM01. The sequence continues at coordinate 192 of QKJM01000760.1, read as the reverse complement.
GTCAGTGCTGCCTTCAATGCGGCGTCCTGTGCAATGATGAGCTGGGGCGCATAGAGCCCTTCCTGTCCTCCGACCACCACTTTTACTTCTCTCTGGTGCATGGGGGGGGTGACGAGGTTCAGGAAAGTGAGACCATCAAGGGTTGCACTGACGACGTAATCTCCATTGCCCCCTCCGACGAGCATGTGGGCT
>QKJM01000190.1 GCA_003249315.1 Archangium sp. | reverse complement strand
AGAGCTGCACGTCCACCGGCCGACCCGCTCCGGGGCCCACCGACGAGTTGAAGGTGAGCGACTCCAGGCCCGCCTGCTGCGGGGTGAGCCGGGACCACGCGGCCGCCAGCGCCTCGGCGCCCACCTCCCGCTCCTCTCCAGGCACCAAGTTCAGCTCCACCGTGACGAGGTGGCTGCCCACCTCGCCGCTGTCGTTCTCCCCCACCCGGGTGAACATGCCCCGCAGAATCCCCTGCCCGCCCGACTCCGCCAACGCCGCCTTCGCCGAGTCCTCCAGCGCCGCACGCACCGCCAGGGTGCGATCCAACGGCGCGCCATAGGGCAGCCGCGCCGTGGCCTTCACCACGTCCCCCTCCAGCTTGGGGAAGAAGCTGAAGGGCACCCGTCCGCTGGCCACCATCCCCACCGTCATCAGCAGCATCGCCACCGCGGCGCTCAGCGTGGCGTAGCGGTGGCGCAACATCACCTCCAGCGTCGGCCGGTACACCCGCTCAGCGAAGCGGTTGAGCGCGTTGGAGACGCGCTGCTGGTTCCGATGCACCGCCAGCGCAAGTCCCTTCTTCTGCTTCAGCGACCCGTGCCCCAGGTGCGCCGGGAGGATGAAGAAGGCCTCCACCAGCGAGATGAACAACACCGTTACCACCACCCACGGAATCAGGCCGAAGATCTTCCCCGTCACCCCGGGCACGAAGAAGAGCGGCGAGAAGGCCGCCACCGTGGTCAGGATGGAGAAGGTGACGGGCACCGCCATCTCCTTCGCCCCCTGGATGGCCGCCTCCATCAACCCCTCACCCGCCTCCATCCTCGCGTAGACGTTCTCGCCCACGACGATCGCGTCATCCACCACCATGCCCAGCACGATGATGAAGGCGAAGAGCGTCACCATGTTGATGCTCAGCCCCAGGGCCGGCATCAGCAGGAAGGTCCCCAGGAAGGAGATGGGGATGCCCAGCGCCACCCAGAAGGCCAGACGAAGCTGGAGGAAGAGCGCCAGCACCAGGAAGACGAGGATCAACCCGGTCTGCGCGTTGCGCATCAGGAGATCGATACGCGCGGCCAGCACCTCCGAGTCGTCCGCCCAGATGTTCACGGAGATGTTGGAGGGCAGCTCGGCGCGCAGACGCTCGGCATAGGCACGCACGGCGCTGGCCACATCGATGGGCGTCTCATCGCCCACACGATAGGTGGTGAGGCGCACCGCGGGCCTGCCGTTGAAGTAGGAGGACTGATCCGTCTCCGCGTAGCCGTCCTCGAGCGTGGCGATGTCGCCCAGGCGCACCTGGGCCCCCTGGGCGGTGCCGCGCAGGATGATGTTGGAGAACTCGTGCGCGGAGCGGCGCCGGTCGCTCACCCGCACCAGCAGCTCGCCTCCGCGCGTCTTCACCCCGCCGCCCGGCAGCTCCACCGAGGCCGCCGCCACCTGCCTCGCCACCTCGTCCAGGCTCAGCCCGTACGCCTCCAGCTTCTCCTGGGGAATCTCGATGGCCACCTCCAGCGGCCTCACCCCCACCAGATCCACCTGGGTGATGTCCGGCAGCTCCAGCAGTTCCGCGCGCGCCTTCTCGCCAATGGCCTGCAGCGTCTGCAGCTCCTGGTCTCCGGAGATGATGAGGGAGATGACCTGGCGTCGGCGCGAGAGCAGGCTCACCGTGGGGCGCTCGGCGTCCTCCGGGAAGGAGGTGATGCGATCCACCGCGCTCTTCACGTCCGCCAGCACCTTGTCGTGGTCCGCGCCGAGCAGCAGCTCCACGTTCACCGAGCCCATGCTCTCCGATGCGGTGGAGCGCACGTACTTCACCCCCTCCACCCCGCGCACCGCCTCCTCCACCGCGAAGAGAATCCCCTGCTCGACCTCCGCCGGGCTGGCTCCCGGGTAGGGAACCTTCACCATCACCATGTCCAGGTCGAACTCGGGGAACACCTCCTGCTTCACCCGACCGAGCCCCAGCAGGCCCCCCACCAGCAGCACCGCCATCAGCAGGTTGGAGGCCACGGGGTTGTTGGCCATCCAGGAGATGGGACCGCCCACGTGCTTCTCGTGCTTGTTCTTGGCCATGACTTCGCCTGTCTCCGAAAGGAGCTAGAGGGTCTGCGCTCCCGCCACGCTGCCCGTGACGGACTCGGGGGGCGTGGCGGAGGTCTGCACCTGCACCGGCATGCCTTCGATCGGCATCGACAGCGGGCTCGTCACCACCCGCGCTCCGGCCTCCAGCCCGCCTACGACCATCACCTCGTCACGCGTGCGCCAGCCCACCTGCACGGTGCGCCGCGCCAGCTTGCCCTCGGCCGAGACCACCCACACCTTGTCGCCGTCGAACACCGCGGCCCGAGGCAGGGCGATGGCGTTCTCCAGCGGGCGGCCCTCCAGCTCCACCTCCACGTAGGCACCGGAGAGCAGCGGCAGCCCGCCACCGGGCGCGTCCAGGGGCTTGTCCACCGCCACCAGCAGCGTCGCGGTGCGTGCCTGCGCGTCCAGCTCACCCTGCAGGCGCAGCACCTCACCGTCGCGGATGATGGGGGCCTCGGCGCCCAGCCGCTGCATCACCTTCGCCCGCGAGCCGCTCTCTGCGTTGAGGCCAGGGATGTCCAGCATGCCCAGATCCTCCACCGGCAGCGAGACGGACACCCAGAAGCGATCCGTGCCAATCAACGTGACGACGGCGTTGCCCGGCCCCACCACCTGGCCCACCTCGAGGCTCTCGGTGAGCACCAGCGCGTTGAAGGGGGCGCGCAAGGAGGTGCGCTCCAGGTTGAGGCGCGCGCGCTCCAGGCCGCTGCGGGCCGCCTCCAGGGCCTGCTGCGTGGCGGCGAGCTGCGGCTTGCGCAGAGCCAGCGGCGCCTCCTCCTCCGACCTGTCTCCCCCGAGCAGCTTCCACTCGCGCATGGCGATGTCCTGCCGCCCCTGCTCGAGCTGCAGCTCCAGCTCGGCCGCCCTCACCCGGCTCTCCTCCTGCTGGATGGCCAGCCGGTAGTCGCGCGGATCCACCCGGGCGATCAGCTCGCCCTGCTTCAGGCGTCCGCCGGGCAGCACCGCGTCGGTCACCTCGACGATGCGACCGCTCACCTCGGCCGACAGGCTCACCTTGCGCGAGG
>QKJM01000474.1 GCA_003249315.1 Archangium sp. | reverse complement strand
ATGTGCAGGCGACGGTGGACGCGCTTCCCCTGGACGTGACGACCCTGCAGGTGACGCCCCTGAACCTGCAGGACTCGGTGGCCCTGGCCCGAAAGCTCGCGGCGGTGGAGGCGCAATCCGGTGCGATCTCTGAGGACGATCTCCAGAAGATCAGCGCGGAGGGGGGCGGCCACCCGCTCTTTATTCACGAGCTGGTGCGGCACCTTCAGACGCCGGGACAGCAGGATCGGGCGAGCCGCGTGCTATTGCTGGACGACGCGCTGTGGGACCGGATCGCCCTTCTGCCCGAGCAGTCCCGGCACATCGTGGAGATTCTGAGCGTGGCGGGGACGCCTGCGCCGCTTTCGGTGCTGGCCACCGTCCTGCACAAGCAGCCCGGGGATCTCCAGCGGACCCTCACCCAGCTCAGGCTGGACAACCTGATCAAGACCCGGGGCCGCTCGGGCCACAAGGTGGTGGAGACCTATCACGACCGCGTCCGTGAGGCGGTGGTGAACCGTCTGGACACCGACACGAGCCGGGATTGGCATCGTCGGCTGGCCGTCGCCTTTGATGATCTGGGGGGCGCGTCGGCGGACACCCTCGCATACCACTACCTGGGAGCCGGGGACGTGCCCCGAGCACGGGAGTTCCTCGTCACCGCAGCCCGCGACGCGAACAAGGCGTGCGCCTTCCAGCGGGCTTCGGCCCTCTTTTCTCAGGCCATCGCACTGTGGGATCAAGACGACGTCGCCGCGGATCCCGTACTGCGAGGTTTGTACATCGAGCAGGGGGAGGCGCTGAGCAACGCGGGGCGAGGCCAGGAGGCGGCCCACGCCTACCTCTCGGCGCTGCCCGGATCCAGCAAGGCGGGCGCCACCGAGCTCCGCCGCGTGGCGGGTGGGCTGCTCATGAGATCGGGGCATGTGAATGAGGGCATGGACGTGATGGTCGAGGACCTGCACTCCATGAAGGTCGCCTTGCCCCGACAGGGCTGGCGCACCATCGCATCGCTGCTGTGGCAGCGGCTTCGGCTTCGGCTTCGCGGGTTCTCCTTCAAGGCGCGCGACGAGTCCCAGATCCCCCTCACCGACCTGGTGCAGGTGGACATCTTCCGCTCCATCTCCGACGGCGTGGGGGGGCGCGATGTGCTCAGGGGCGCCGCGCTCACCACGCGGTGGGTCCACGTGGCCCTCAACCTCGGAGAACCCCGCCGGGTGCTGGAGGCACTGAGCCGAGAGCTCAACTACAACGCGGCCTCGGGCAAGGGCGGGTCCCGCGCCCAGCGGCGCGTTCTCGAGGCCATCGATCAGACTCTCAGGCGGTTCGACCACCCGTGGATCCAGGGCTATCTCGAGGGCGCCAAGGCGTTCCACCATTACATGGAGGGCGACTTCGCGGATGCGCTCGGCTTCGCGACCACGGCGGCGGGAATCTTCGAGGAGGAGCACGCCTACTATTGGGAGCGTGCGCAGATGAACCTTTTGTCGCTGTGGTCGCTCTTCTTCCTCGGTGACTGGGATCGTATGGCCCTCATCGCCAAGCGCAACCTCTCCGACGCCATGGATCGGGACGATCTGATCTCCGCCTCCTCCAATATGCTCGGGCTCAACAACGTGGTCTTCCTGAACATGGAAGGCCCCGAGCGCACGCGCAAGATGGTCGAGGAGCTCATGAGCCGGTGGGGAGGCGATGGCTACCAGCTCCAGCACTGGTGGTCCCAGCTCGCCCACATCCAGATCGACTACTACCTGGGGGACCGCGACCGGGCGAGGGCGCGGCTTGATGCCGAGATGTCCGTGCTGAAAAAGTCCCTCACCCTCATGGTCCCCAGCATCCACAACCAGGTGGCGATCCTGCGGGTGCGCAACCTGCTCGACATCGCCCGCCTGGCCCCGGATCCGCGCCGGTCGCCCGCGCTGAAGGCAGCCATAAAAGGAACACAGAAGCTGTCGAAGAAGCGGTTCCACTGGATCAGGGCCATCGCCGCGGCGCTTGACGCCGAGGCGATGGAGCTCGCGGGGCGGCCCGAAGAGGGGGTGGCAGGGCTGCGCGAGGCCATCACCCTGCTGGAGGAGCAGCACATGGCCCTTTACGTGGCCACCTCTCAGCACAAGCTCGGGACGATCCTCGGCGGAGACGAGGGGCAGGCCCTGCTCGACGCCTCGGCCGCCACCTTCACCGCGCAGCACATCGCCTCCCCCGAAGGTGTCCGCCGCATCCTTCTCCCATAACGGTATGCCCCGCCGGTCGCCCCGGGGCTCCAGGAACAGCGACCGAGACAGGTCCATTGGGGGGTGTCCCGAGGCGATTCGGATTCTTCCGGCTCAAGGGGACACTGCGGCATGATGGCGAGGGGGAAAAAGGCTATTCGTGCGTGACGCCGTCGAGCACCGCGCCGGGGAAGGAGGCATCCTCGGTGTTGGCGCCGGTGAAGTCGGCGCCGGTGAGGTCAGCGAGCTCGAAGTCGGTCCCCTGCAGCGTTGCGCCCACGAAGCGACAACCGCGAAGGCTGGCGCGGGAAAAATCGACGCCGGCGAGGGATGCCCCGGAGAAGTCGGCGCCATCGAAGCACGAGTCGGTGGCGAGGCTGCCATCGAGGATCGACTCTCTGAAGGAGGCCTGGGAGCAGTCCGTGCCGAACAGAGCGCTTCTCGACAGATTGCGCTCCGAGAGATCCGCTCCCGCCTCGAGCCTGCGGAGCCACAGGTTGAGCTGCCGCTCATCCCTGGTGAGGGCCGCGGCGATCTCCAGCATGGACGCTGCGGCGCGCTGCATCTCGGTCCCGTCATCCGGGGAGTGGGTTTGGAGATCCCTGGCCAGCGCGAGCAGCTGCTTGAGGGGGGCGATGTCGGGATCCTCCATCTCCCCGTAGAGCCCGAGGGGGAGCCCCTCGAGGTCCAGGATCTCCCACTCGATGTCCTCCTCGAGTTCCTGGGCGAAGGCGTCGTGACGCTCCAGCGCTTCGGCCAGCTTGGCCGCCGTCACGGGTGCCGAGGAGGCGATGAGCGCGTGGAGCCGCGCTTCATCCATGGATGAGGGAGACGAGGACTCCTCGGAGCGGGGAAAATCACTTCGCCCGGGCTGCTCGTGCAGGGCGTTGAGGAGATAGCCGCCCTCCC
>QKJM01000844.1 GCA_003249315.1 Archangium sp. | reverse complement strand
ACAGAAGGAGCTGGGGCCGGACAGCCCCGTGCGCTTCATCTCCATCACCCTCGACGTGGCCAATGACACCCCCGAGCGTCTGGCCCGCTTCGCGAAGCCCTTCTCTCCCGGTCCTGGCTGGTCCTTCCTCACCGGAGAGAAGGACAAGGTGAAGGAAGCCCTGGTGGCCCTCGGCGGCTACACCCCGGACAAGGAGGCCCACCGCCCCCTGGTGCTGGTGGGCAACGCCACCGCCGACAAGTGGGTGCGCGTGGACGGGCTCGGCTCCGCGAAGTCCATCCGCGACGCCATCCAGGAGGTGCGGGCCGCCTCCGCGCCTCCCTCCGAGCTGGGCTCCAGCGCCTCCCCCTCCGAGCAGGACGCCGCCGCCGCCCGCTACTTCACCAACACCGAGCTGGTGGATCAGTACGGCAAGACGCACCGCTTCTATGAGGATCTCATCCGCGGCCGGAAGGTGCTCATCAACTTCGGCTTCACCTCCTGCAAGGGCGTCTGCTCTCCCATGACGAAGCACCTCGCCGAGGTCCAGGCGAAGCTGGGCGATCGCGTGGGCCAGGACATCACCATGATCACCCTCTCGGTGGACTCCGCCAACGACACCCCGAAGAGCCTGGCCCGCTTCGCGAAGAAGTTCGGCGTGAAGCCCGGCTGGTACTTCCTCACCGGCGCCCGGGAGAACATCGACACGGTGCTCAAGAAGCTCGGCGGTTATACGAAGGATCCGAACGAGCACAGCGCCACGCTGCTGATCGGCGACGCCGCCACCGGCATGTGGGTGAAGGCCCCCGCCATGTCGTTCGTGGACAACATCGTGTATGCGGTGGAGCACATCAATGATCCTCGGTAGGGAGTCCTGATGCGTGAGCACGGTGACGGGAACCCTCACCCCGCCCCTCTCCCGCGGGGAGAGGGAGGGAGCTGGGCCCTGGTGTTGGTGGGGTTGTTGCTGGTGCTGGTGGGTTGTTCCTGCAAGAAGCAGGAGGCCGCACCGGCCCCGGCGGATCCCCAGGCGGCCCGGCGGGGTCGCAGCCTCTTCCAGCGTGGCGAGAGTGCTCGTGGCGAACCGCTCGTGGGGTTGTTGGGGCCCGAGCGGATCGCGCTGAGCGGGCCCGTCGCCGCCTGCTCGCGCTGTCATACCCCCTCGGGACGCGGCAGTCTGGAGGGAGGGGTGGAGGTTCCCGATATCCGCCCCGAGTCCCTGCACCGCGCCCGCCTGCGCGCCGCGCTGGACGTGGAGGATCGCTCGCGCCCGGCCTATGACCGGAGCACCCTGCTGCGCGCCATCACCGAAGGTGTCTCCGCCAGCGGCCGGAAGCTGGGGACGACGATGCCTCGCTACGTGCTGGGCAAGGCGGAGCGGGAGGAGCTGCTGGCCTACCTGGAACGGCTCGGCGAGTCGCCGGATCCGGGGATCTCCCCCACCACCCTCACGGTGGGCGCGGCGCTGCCGCTGAGCGGGCGGCTGGGAGAGGTGGGGCAGGACGTGGCGGACGTGCTGCGAGCGGTCTTCGCGGAGGTGAACGAGGGCGGAGGCATCTTCCGGCGCCGGGTGGAGCTGGTGGTGGAGGATGACGCGGCCCTCCATGCGCCCGGAGAGGCGAGCGGCCCGGACGCCACCCGCCGACTGCTGGAGCGCGGAGTGCTGGCGCTGGTGGGGAGCCTGCGCAAGGGCCCCCTGCCCTCGGACGAGCTGTTGCGGAGCGAGGGCGCCCCTCTCGTCCTCCCCATCGCGCTGGGCTCCGGCAGCGGGGACGACGACAGCCCCATCTTCTTCCTCTACCCGGAGGAGTCCGAGCAGGCCCGGCTCGTGGTGCAGCACCTGGCGCGCGAAGACGAGGAGCACCAGCGCTTGCGGCGCAGGCCGCTGGTGGTGGTGAGACCGGAGGACGCCGAGGGACGCGCATGGGCCCGGGCCGCGCGGGAGGAGGCCCTGCGGCGCGAGCTTCCCACCCCCGTGGAGATTCCCCTCGTGGACGGGGCTCCCGAGTCCGCCGCCCTCCAGCGCCTGCGCGGCACGGCTCCCGCCGCCCTCCTTTATATGGGGCCCGGCTCCGGACTGAAGGCGCTGCTGGCGGCGCTGCCGCCCCTCGAGGTGGAGGCTCCCGTCTACGCCCCGGCCAGCCTCGCGGAGGCCTCGGTGGTGGCGGGCAGCTCGCACCCCGTCCTCTTCATCTACCCGCCGGGGGTGGAGGCCCGCGAGGAGCACCTGCGGACCTTCTCCGCCTTCCTCCAGCGCCATGGGCTGCGGCCCCGCCACGTGGCCTTCCAGCTCAACGCGTACGCCGCGGCGCAGGTGCTGCTCGAGGCCCTGCGGCGCACGGGGGCGGACGTGACGCGCGCGGATCTCCTGCTCCACCTGGAGGAGCTGCGGGACTTCGACACCGGGGTGACGCCGCAGGTGACTTTCGGCGTCAACCGACGCGTGGGCGTGCAGGGAGCTCAGTTGGTGCGACTGAATCCGGAGAACGGTCTCCTGGAGGCGGCGTCGCCCTGGGTTCCGCTCTCGCCGTAGGCGCTCCACCGGGCAGCTCCAGCACCAGCATCGCCCCCTGGCGCGTCCCCGGCTCCACCCACACGCGGCCCCCATGGCGCTGCGCCACCTCGCGGACGATGGCCAACCCCAGCCCCGCACCGGGCTTGTCCCCGGCCAGCCGCCGGAAGGGAGCGAACACCGACTCGCGCTCCCCCTCCGGAATCCCCGGGCCCTCGTCCGCCACGCTCAGCCGCAACCTCTCCTGCTCCCGCCACAGCCGCACGTGGATCTCCCTCCCCTTCGGCGAGAACTTGAGGGCGTTGGAGAGCAGGTTGTCCACCGCCTGCCGTATCCCTGCCGCGTCGAACCAGGCCTCCTCTCGCGCGGACGCCTCCAGGCGGATCAGCACCCCGCGCACCTCCGCCTCGCCCCGGGCCGCCTCCACCGCCTGCGTCACCACCTCCACCAGGTTCCCCTTCTGCCTGTCCCACGCGCCTCGCCCCGCCGCGGCCAGCTCCAGCAGCTCCGTGGCCAACCGGGCCAGCCGATCCACCTCTCGCCGGGCCTCTCGGAAGGAATCCCGCAGCTCCTCGGCGCTTCGCTCCCGCCTCAGGGCCAGATCCATCCGCGTGCGCATGAGGGTCAGGGGCGTGCGCAGCTCGTGGGCCGCGTCCGCGATGAGGCGATCCTGCGTCTCCCGCGCCCCTCGCAGCTTGTCCGTGGCCTCGGCCAGCACCGCGCGGAGCTGGCCGATCTCATCCAGGCTCACATCCCGCTCGGGAGGCTGGGAGAAGTCTCCCTCGCGCAGCAGGCCCAGGTGGCGGGTGATGGCGGCCAGCCGACGGGCCAACCGGCGGGCCAGGGTCGTCTGCAGCGCCAGCAGCGCCAGCCCCGTCAGCGCCGCCAGGGAGAGCGCCATCCGGTAGTAGCTGCGCACCGAGCCGTCCACCTGCGCCAGCGACGCGGACAGCCGCAGCGCATACAGCTCGCCATGGGGCGAGCGCACGTTCACCACCACCTCGCGCAGGCGGAGTCCATCGGGCAGTACGCGGGTGGTCAGCTCCGGGGCCTTCTCGGGAGCCCCCGGCACCAGCACGTCCGTGACGGACTCTCCCTCCAGCAGCGGCGGGTAGTGCATCACCAGCCGCCCGTCCGGGCCGAAGAGCTGCCCCTGGGGGGCGAAGGGTCGCACCTGATCGACGAGCGGCGACACCGCCATGTGCAGGTGGACCTTCTGCCCCGGGCCATCGAAGAGGCTGACGCTCTCCACCGCGGCCTGCGCCAGCAGCGCCCGATCCAACGAGGCTTCCAGGTCGTAACGAAAGAGCCGCCCGGCGAGGATCAGCGCCGCCAGCGTGGCCATCGCCGGCACCAACGCCCCCAGCAACCACAGGCGCCGGGCCAGCGTCACGCGGCCCCTCCCCGCTCGGAGAAGAGCAGCATGTACCCCACGCCCCTCACCGCCCGGATGGACACGTCCTCCGCCCCCAGGCGATCCAGCTTGGTGCGCAGGTAGCCCACATAGACCTCCAGCACGTTGGCGCTCCCGTCGAAGTCCGGGCCCCAGGCCTGGGACAGCAGACGGGCACGCACCTGGGGCACTCCAGGCTCCCGAGCCAGCGCGGAGAAGAGCGCGAACTCCCGCGCGGTGAGCGATTCCTCCCGGGTCTCGCGCCGCAGCACCCTCCGGCGAGGATCCAACGCCACCGAGCCGAGCCGCACCGGCCCTCCCTGCTGCTCGCCCCGCCGGTGCAACGCTTCCAGCCGCGCCAGCAGCTCGTCGAAGTCGAAGGGCTTCACCAGGTAGTCGTCCGCTCCCGCCCTCAACCCCTGCACCTTCTCTCCCGTGGAGCCTCGCGCCGTCAGCATCAACACCGGCGTCCTCGCGCCCTCCTCCCGCCACTGCCTCAACACGGACACTCCCTCCATGTCCGGGAGGCTCCAGTCCAGGATGACCACGTCGTAGTCCTCCGGCGCCCCCTTCCCCAGCGCGCACCGGCCGCTGGTAAACACCTCCACCGTGTGCCCCTCCTCTCCCAGTCCCTGCTTCAGCAGGGACACCATCTTCTCCTCATCCTCGACTAGCAGCAGCTTCATCCGGACACCGCCCCCTGTGGCTTCACACCTGAGTGCGAGCCTGGTTCACGGCTTGATTTTCCAGCGGCTTCGAATCAATGGGAAGGAGTTGGAAGCCGCTCTTCCAGCCCGTGGGAGCGCAGGAAGCGACGGACGGCCTCGGCGATCTCCGTGCCCGCCTCCACCAGCCCGGCATGGCCGGCGTCCTCGATCACCACCCAGTGCGCATGCGGCAGGAGCCCTCGCATCCGGTCCATCTCCCGCAGCGGCACCAGGTGATCGTTCCTCGCGGCGATGAGCAGCGTGGGCACGCGCACCTGGAGGAGCACGTCCCAGCTCGGCGGCGCTTCCACCAGGCCGCGCATCATCATCCAGAAGGCGCGTGGATCCATCCGAGCCAGGGCCCGGGTGAACTCCTGGATGTCCGCGAGCGGAGCGCGGGCCCGCAGCAATCCCGAGACGCGCCCGAGCGGGTACGCCAGCCGCGAGGTGAGCACCTCGTGGACGAGTGGCGCCACCGCCGGAACCAGCGGCGTCAGCGCTCGAAAGGCGCGGCACAGGGTGTCCCGGCCCCCGGGAGGCTGGACGCGCCAGGCGCTTGGATCCGGAGAGGCCGGTCCGCCGGCGATCAACGTCATGCTCGGCACCAGGTCCGGCCTCCGCCGGTACAGCTCGAGCACCACCCGGACGCCCATCGAGAAGCCCACGTGGTGCGGCGGGCGGCCGTCTCCGTGGGGCATCATCTCCTCGGTGATGCGCTCCAGATCGTCCACATGGACGCGCAGCGCGTAGTCATCGCTGGAGGACACCTCGCTCTGCCCGTGCCCCCGGTAGTCCCAATGCACCACCCGGTGATCCTGCTCCAGGTCCGCGACGACGTGGCGCCAGAAGTTCTCCGAGGTACCGATACCATTGGAGAGGAGCACCGACGTCCGGGCAGCGAGCTCCTCCTCGGCCTGCTCCTCGGGGAGATCCCCCACGTGTACGTGGTACGCGACGCGGGTGGCATCGGGAGCGAGGGAGAAGCGGGTGAGACGACGGTAGGGCATGATCTCGTCCACCATTCGGACGACCTCTCACGAGGGCAACCCCACCCGCGGAGCGGACGTCCACCCGCGAACGAGGAACGGGTGCGTCTCCCTACACCGCGTTCTTCACCTTGGAGGAGCGCAGCACGGGGAAGCTGATGCGGAAGGTGCTGCCCTGGCCCAGCTCGCTGCGCACGGAGATCTCCCCTCCGAAGCCGGTGACGATGCCGTGGCAGATGGAGAGTCCCAGCCCGGTGCCCTCCCCCACCGGCTTGGTGGTGAAGAAGGGATCGAAGATGCGATCCCTCACGTCGGGGGGGATGCCGCAGCCGGTGTCCGCGACCTCGATCACCGAGCGCTCGCCCTCCGCCTTCAGCGACACGCGGATCTCATGCTTGTCCGGCTGGCCGGGCGGAATGGCCTGCGAGGCGTTGATCAGCAGGTTGAGGATGACCTGCCCCAGCTTGGCCTCGCTCCCCTCCACCGGCAGCGCCTCGCGCAGATCCTTCACCACGTTGGCCCGGTGGCGAAGCTGGCCGCGGGCCAGGGCCAGCGCGGACTCGATGACCCGCCGCAGATCCACCGACGTGGGGGCCTCCTCGTCCCCTCGCGAGAACGTCTTCAGGTTCTGGACGATCACCCGGACGCGATCCACGCCCTCGTTGGTCTCCTCCAGCACCTCCTCCACCTCGCCCAGCCGCCCCTGGGGCAGCTCCGCGGAGATCGTCCGCAGCTCCTCGGTGAGGAAGGAGAGGTTGGAGATGACGAAGGCCAGCGGGTTGTTGATCTCATGGGCCACACCCGCGGCGAGCGTCCCCACCGAGGCCAGCCGATCCGCCACCACCAGCCGCGCATGGAGCTGCTTGCGCTCGGTGAGATCTCTCGCGCTCACCAGCGTGGCCGGCTGGCCGGCGAAGACGAGCCGCAGACAACTGATCTCCGCCGTCAGCACGCCGCCCTCGGCGAGCAGGAAGCGCACCTCGCGCACCTGGGGGCCCTGCCCCGGCAGACCATCCAGCAGTCCTCCCGCGGCGGCCCGATCCTCCGGGTGGATGAAGTCCAGCAGCGAACGCCCCACCAGATCCCCCGGGGGCAGCCGGAGGAAGGCACACGCCGCGGGGTTGACGTAGAGGAGCGGCCCTCCGTGGTGGACGAAGATCGCCTCGGGCGAACCCTCGATCAGGGCGCGGAAGCTCTCCTCGGAGCGCCGCAGCGCCTCCTCCGCCAGCTTGCGCTCGGTGATGTCGAAGGACACCCCTCCCAGGAAGCGCTGACCCGAGCTGTCCCGGGCGATGAAGCGGTAGATGAGGAATTGCCGCGGGGTGCCATCCCGCGCGGGGATCATGCTCTCGGACACCGAGGGCTGGCCGGCCTCGAAGGCCCGCTGATCCTGCTCACGGACCTGGGCACTCGTCTCCGGCGGCATGATCTCATCGTCGGAGGTGTTGCTCACGTCATAGCCGGGCGCCAGCCCGAAGAACCGCCGGTAGGGCTCGTTGACCCAGATGCGCCGGCCCGACTCGTTCTTCATGTACGCCAGCGCCGGGCTGTTGTTCATGAAGGAGTCGAAGAGGTGCTGGCTCTCCTGCAGCGCGGTGACGATGGAGGCCACCTCCGTCATCAACGCCTGTTTGGCCGAGTGCTCGGCCGCGTTGCCCATGGCCGCCCCGAGCAGGCCGGCCATCAGCTCCAGCGTCCGCTCGTCCGAGTCGACGAAGGCGTACGGCACGCTGGCGGCGATGTTGAGCACGCCCACCGTCTGGTTGTCCCGCTTGAGCGGCACCGACAGCATCGAGCGCACCTTGAGCTGGCGCGCCACGTCCACGTTGACGCGCGGATCCCTCTCCGTGTCGTCCGTCCGCATCACCTCGCCGCGCAGCACGCTCGTGCCCGCGAAGGTGCTGCCCACGGGCAGCCGCGTCCCCTGGAACTGCGAGGAGAAGCCCGTGCAGACGCGGTAGTACATCTCATCACCCTCGATGAGCCCCACCGCCGAGCCCCCCGCTCCACAGAGGATCATCGACCGCTCGGCGATGAGCCGCATGACCATGTCCAGATCCAACCCGGCGAGCGCGATGTCGCTCTGGGTCTGGATGATGGCCGCCATGCGCTCCAGCTCCCCGCGCGCGGACTCCTCGTGGGCTTGTCGGCGCATGTAGGCATAACAGCGACGCTCCAGCAGCTCCACCCGGGTCCGTATCTCCGGAGGAGAACAGGGCAGCAGCAGGTAGTCGTCCACGCCCACTTCTATCAGCGCCGGGAGCCCCTCTGGAGCGTGCGCCAGGCCGAAGAGCGTCACCTCCGCCGCGCGGATCTGCGACCTCAGCCGGCTGAACCACCCGGACGACGGATCGCCCATGTGGTCGACCTCGAGCACCAGCACGTCCACCAGGGAGATGGTGGCGGCCGTCACCTCCTCGCTCGAGGTGATCACCGTGTCATGCCCCATGCGGGCAAGCTCCGCCTCGAGCAGGTGCTCACCGTCTTGACTGAGGAGAAGGAAGCGCATGATGGGGAAGCGGCTCTTGAACGTCGAAGATTGCTAGATAGACCCCCCTCCGGTCCACTCCGATGACCAACTCCGGCCCATGAACGCCCGGCAGGCAGGCCACCAGGGCCCTGCTTGGGCACAGGACAGGTGGGTTGCTGGCGACCCGGCCACCATCCACCAATCGACACCGGCGCCCGCGGAGGTGCTCAATGGTGGGCAATGGAGCGCTGGAGAGGAGCGAGCCCCCCTGGCATCCGAGGAGGGAGGCTCCCTATCTCCCCTGGCGTCGGCGCTGGCCGTGGCGTGGCTGAAAGGCTCTGGGCGGGTCGGTCGGGGGGTCGTCATGAGGCACGGAATCGCGGTAGGGCTGTGGATGGTGGCGTTCGGGGCGTGTCAGGTGGCGGCGTTGCCGCAGGCCCGGGAGGTGCTGGTGGGCAGCCAGGAGGCGGAGCTGTTCGGCCCGGGGGCGCTGACGGTGATGACGCGAAGCCTGGAGCTGGGCGCGGGGCTGGAGCGGGCGCTGGAGGAGGCCCCCAGCGCGGCGGAGCTGCCGGCGCGAACGGCGGAGGCCCTGGCGACGCTGCGACAGACGGACTTCGGCGCTCGGGCGCGGGGGCTGGCGGACGAAATCCAGTACGCCCGGCCGCACCTGATCGGACTGCAGGAGGTGTCCGAGGTGCGGGTGCAGTCGCCGGGAGACGCCCTCTTCGGAGGTACGCGGCCCGCGGAGGAGGTGGCGGTGGACTTCCTGCCGCTGCTGCTGCGGGAGCTGGCGACGCGGGGACTGCACTATCGAGAGGTGGCGCGGGTGCGCAACACGGACGTGGAGGTGCCGCTGCTGGCGAGCGCCACGCCGAGCTTCGACGACGTGCGGCTGACGGACTACGACGTCCTGCTGGCGAGGGCGGACGTGGAAGTGAGAGGGAGCGCGGAGGGCAACTACCAGGCGCGTCGGGAGGTGAGACGACCCGGAATGGAGCCGGTGGCCTTGCTGAGGGGGTGGACGTCGGTGGTGGCGCGGGTGGGAGGCCGGACGTACCGGTTCGTCAACACGCGCCTGGAGCCGGCGCCAGACGAGGCGCGCCTGCGCGTGCAGCTTGCCCAGGCGGAGGAGCTGATCTCCCGGCTGCGCGGCGAGCCGCTGCCGGTGGTGCTGCTGGGGAACTTCAACACGCCGGCGAACCTGGGGCGAGTGGGTGCGCCCACGTACCGGGAGCTGCTGCTGGCGGGGTACGTGGACGTGTGGACGCGGCGGCAGGAGCCGCGGGAGTGGGAGCCGACATGCCACGAGGCGGCGCCGAGGGTGCCCGTCCTGGCGCAGCGGCAGAACCTCGTCCTGGTGCGCAACAGCGAGACGCCGCTGCCGAGGCGGATCGGCCCGGTGCTGGCCTGGAGGGTGGGAGGCAAGCAGGAGGAGCACCAGTCCGACCCCTGGCCTACGGAGCTGACCGGGGTGGCGGTGCGACTGCGGATTCCCGGAGCGATCCTGCCGCGCCACTGAGGGCAGGCTCGCCCGCGGAGAGGGACGCGGGCTAGAGTCGGGGGGCGTGAGCATTCCCTCCGGAGTCCTGATCGCCGAGCAACCCCACTACCTGCCGTGGCTGGACTTCTACGAGCAGGTGGCGAGAGCCGACACGGTGCTGGTGCTGGACAACGTGCAGTGGCTGCGCCGGGGGTGGCAGCGGCGGGCGCGTGTGGGCCTGCCGCCGGGAGTGCCCCTCCCCGCTCCGAGCGAGCCGGCCTTCCAGTGGCTGACGATTCCGCTGGAGGGGGCGCGCCGGGACGATCTGCTGTCGGAGCTGGCGGTGGACACGAGCCGGCCGTGGGCGAGGAAGCACCTGGCGACGCTGACGATGCTGTACGGGAAGAGGCCCTACTTCCGGAGCCAGGTGAAGCCGAGGCTGGAGGCCTTCTACGCGGAGGCGGAGGGCGCGAGGGGGCCGGGCTCGCTGCTGAAGACGCTGCTGGCGAGCATGGCGCTCTTCTACGAGCCGCTGGGGCTGAGCCCTCGGGTGGAGCTGGCGTCGAAGCTGGATCGCTCGCACCCGGACAAGACGGGGCGGCTGGTGTCGTACTGCACGCAGTTGGGGATGGGGACGTACTACTCGGCGGTGGGCTCGCTGTACCTGAGGCCGGGACCGTTCCGGGAGGCGGAGGTGAGGCTGCTGTGGCAGAAGTTCCGCTACCCGGAGTACGACCAGGGAAGAAAGGGAGAGCGCTTCGTGGTGGGCCTGTCGATCGTGGACGTCCTCTCGAACGTCCGAGAGGACGAGGTCCGCGAGTGGCTGAAACCCTCCCCCTGGGGACCTTTCGCGAAGTCCCCTCTCCCTCTGGGAGAGGGCTAGGGTGAGGGTACCCACCCCCGCCCCCGTCCTCCCCACCGAGTCTCAGTGCCCCTGATCCGGCTCCGAGTCGAACCGGACGAAATAGCTCCGGACGGCGGAGTCGAGGAGCTCGGGTGAGAGCTGGGGAGGAATGCCCTGGTAGTGGGCCATGTCGATCACCTGATCGAGCAGATCTCTCGGCTGGCAGGCGGCGAAGCGGCGCCCGTAGGGGGTGTAGTGGGAGTCGATGAGGTACTGGACCATGCGGGCGTCATAGGGGACGCCGCGCTTGCGGCACATGACGGCGAAGATCTGATGGAAGAGCTCGGCGTCTGGGGGTTGGACCTCGAGCTTGTAGCGGACGCGGCGGAGGAAGGCGTCGTCGACGAGATCCGAGGGCTCGAGGTTGGTGGAGAAGGCGGCGAAGACGTCGAAGGGGACCTGGACCTTCTTGCCGGTGTGGAGGGTGAGCATGTCCACATCGCTCTCGAGGGGGACGATCCACCGGTTGAGGAGATCCTTGGGGGAGACCTTCTGACGACCGAAGTCGTCGATGAGGAGCATCCCGTTGGTGGCCTTCATCTGGAAGGGAGCCTCGTAGTACTTGACCTCTGGGGAGTAGACGAGGTCGAGCATCTCGAGGGTGAGCTCGCCGCCGACGACGACGAGGGGGCGGCGGCAGCGGACCCAGCGGCGATCATACGAGGCCGCGCCGGCCTCATCCTCGAGGGGCCTGTGGAGGATGCTGTCGTAGATGCGGACGATGAAGTCGTCGATGAGGATGGCGTGGGGGATGAAGATGTCGCCATCGAAGCAATTGACCATGCCCTGGCAGATGGCGGTCTTCCCGTTGCCAGGGGGTCCGTAGAAGAAGATGGCGCGGCCGGAGTTCATGGCGGGGCCGATGCCGTCGAAGATGTAGTCGCGGATGATGAGGTCGCCGAACTTGTCCTCCATCCGATTGCGGGTGATGCGGTTGCCGCGGACGGTCTGCTGTTTGACGGAGTCGGTCCACTCCTGGAGGGAGACGGGAGCGGGGCCGTTGTAGCGGTTGCGATCGAGGATCTGCCGCAGCACGTCGGTGGCGAACGTGGTGATCTGGTAGATCATCGTGGACTTGCCGACGCCGGAGCCGCCACCGCCACGGATGTCGATGTACTTCTGCCGGCGAAGGCCCTCGAGGATTTCATCGACGATGGTGGAGGGCAGCTTGAGGCGGTTGGCGATGTCCATGCCCCGCATCTCGCCGGCGAAGAAG
>QKJM01000286.1 GCA_003249315.1 Archangium sp. | reverse complement strand
GAGCACGCGGCCCCCACGGGGAAGCAGGCCTGCGTCTGGCAGACCGGGTCGGCGGCGCAGTCGCTGTCCGCGCAGTCGATGCTGCCGTCGCCGTCGTTGTCCACGCCGTCGCTGCACAGCTCGGGGTCCACGGCGTCTCCGTTGGAGTACACATTCAGCGTGACACCCGAGTAGCTGGAGTAGGCGCGAATCATCACGTAGTAGGTGCCGCTCTGCGCGGGGTTGAACTCGCACGTCTCGTTGTTGCCCGCGGAGTAGGGGCGGCAGTCGTAGCTCGTGGTGGTGGGCGCGGCTCCGAAGCGGACGTAGATGTCCGCGTCACCCGTGCCGCCGGACATGGCGAACTTCATGGCCGTGGCGCCGTTCGTCGAGTAGTTGAACGTGTTGCTGGCGCCGCCCGAGGCATCGGACAGGTTGCTCTGGGTGTCGATGAGCGCGTAGGTGGGCGGGGGCGCCACGCCGACCGCGTCCCACGCCTGGCCCACCGAGGTCGCCTGCTGCGAGCCCGCGCCGAAGAGGTCCTCCGCCGCCTGGGCGGTCTGCGCGCGCGCATCCGCGAAGGTGCTGCTCGGCGTCAGGTACACGGAGTTGGCCCGGTAGAAGATGGCCGCCGCGTCCTGGATGCCAATGCCCGTGACGACGGTGGACGTCTTGCCGCGCGGGTGGGTGCCGCCCACGGAGAGCAGGTGGAAGGCCAGGTTGGCGATGCCCGAGTTCCAATGCACGCCGCCGTTGTCCGAGGAGCCGGTGTAGCGCGTGGGGTAGTAGTCGTAGTCGCCCCCCTGCGCCGGATCATTCATGTACCGGAGCGCGGGCTCGGCGAGCCAACAGTCCTCGCCCACATACCAGATGTCCTGGAACGTGGCGTTGGGGTTGGCCCAGGCCTCGACGGCCGCGGCCATGATGTCGCTCATGGCCTCGTTGAGGGCGCCGGACTCGTTGGAGTAGATGAGGTCCGAGTCGTAGTCCGTGACGGCGTGCGTCCACTCGTGCGCGCTCACGTCCAGGGTGCTCAGGGGGCCCGACGTCGAATTGTCGCCATCGCCGAACACCGTCTGCGAGCCGTTCCAGTACGCGTTCACGTAGTTGCTGCTGTAGTGCAGCGTGGAGGTCAGCGTCGCGCCGGACTTGTTGAAGCTGTCGCGGCCATGCACCGTGGCGTAGTAGTCGTACGTCAGCCCGTTGTAGTCGTGCAGTTCGTCGAGCACCGCGTCACCGCTCGGGTTGCTCGTCTCGTTGCGGACCAGGGTGCCGGGCAGCGAGGTCCCATTGTTGGCGGTGTACGTCTTGCGGTCACGCGCGGTCTGCAAGTCGTCATACGACATGAGCACCTTGCCGTCGTGCGCGTCGACGAACACCACGGGGATGGCGGGATCGTTGCCGTCCTGGAACTGGTCGATGCGCACCCGGTACGTCAGGTGGTCCTTCTCCTGGCGGAGGATCTGCAGGTCCGCCGCGGGCTCACCCGTCACCCGGTTCCAACCACCGGCGTGCGCCACGGCCAGCGCCACGGCCTGGGAGTGGGTGAGGCTGGGGGTGGTGTTCACCTCGAGCTTGTGGGCCAGGCGATCCGTCATGGAGCGGAACGAGCCGTCCTTGTTCAGGTGGACGATGGCCTGGGTGCCGAAGACGGGGATGCCGTCCACGCTCTGGGTCAGGCGGGTGTGCGCCTGCCCCAGCGTGTCGATGATGACGCGCCTGGTGGCCACGCGGCCCGCGCCGGCGATCAGCTCGGGCTGGACCTCCTGGACATGCGACAGGGCGAGCTTCTCGGCGCGGACGAGCGACGCCTCGTCACGCAGCTTGAAGACGGTCGTGGCCTCGACGTCCTGTGACCCCTCGAGGGAAGAGGTCTCGTTACAGGCAGCCAGTGGCAGGCAGAGGGCAACCACGGCCGTGCTCAGGAAACGTTGCATGATGACTCCAATCGCCTGAAGGTGAAGCAGGGCTTGCTTTGAAAGGAATTGAACCCAGCCAGTTATGATGGCGATGGAATCATCGGTGCTCTTTTGGAAAAGATCAAGTATCCTATGGAATAAATGTTCTGGATGTAATACGTGTATAGTTGAATTAATTGAATTTTCTGTAACTAGAGTTTTCTCTGCCTCCTTCCCGAGCTCGTCCTTCGGGAAGATGGCGATGTCCGCCTCCACGGCTTCCGCCACACGGACGTCGCGGACGGGTGAGGCGGCTCGTCGCGGGTGACCTGGTCGCGGCGCCGCGGACCTGGGTTTCGTCCGTGGTGACGTGCCGGGGCGCGGTCGCGCTACAGTGCGGTCGAGGAGGCCCCGCATGGCAATGCCGGATTTTGACACTGTCGACGACTACCTCGCCTCGCTCTCTCCGGAGCAGCGCGCCGGACTGCAGACGCTCCGCGAACGGCTCCGCAAGGCCCTCCCGAGCGGTGAGGAGCGGATGTCGTACAAAATCCCAGCGATCGAGGTCGATGGCCGCGTGCTGGTTTCCTTCGGGGCCGCGAAGCAGCACTCGGCCCTCTACGTGATGAGCACCACCGTGCTGCCCGGGCTCGGCGATGCGCTCGAGGGCTACGACGTCCAGGGCGGTACGCTCCGCTTCCCGATCGACCGGCCGCCTCCAATCGCGCTGCTCAAGAAGCTCATGAAGGCGCGCCTCGCGGAGCGCGAGGAGGCGGTGAAGCGGGCGAAGAAGAAGCGCGCTCAGCACAAGCCTGGCAGGTCGCCGTAATCAAGAGGCGATTGGAAATGCCGCCGAGGTTGCCTGTTTCGGAAGGTTCAACCAATGGCCCTGGTAGTCGGTCACCGATTTTGGATCATGCTGTTCGGCATCACGGTTGTTGGTTGCGCCGCTCAGAGTACAGCGATCTACATGGTGGACGAACGGGCCTCAGAACTTGCGCGTCTCCTTTGCACCGAGTTCGACATGAATCGGGAGCCGACGGATCTCGGGGGCGGCCGTCTGCTTTGTGAAGCCCAGCATGGAAACCGCGGCTGATCGTTGAAGCAAAGCCAGAGCTGATCCGAGTAACCGGGCATCGGGACGACCAGCCCCTCGTTGCGATGAGAATTTCGCAACTGGCGCAGCAGATGGGCGTCAAGGTCGAGTACTTGACGCCGTAGAAGTCGTGCCCGACGGAGCCCAGCAACCCGCCCGAGAAGGTGTCAAGGGAAGGGGACAGAGGTATGGGGTGGCCGTTGATGATGTTCGAGGAGGAGGGCTACTTCTTCGTCACCTCCAGGTGCATGCAGGGGAGGCTTCTGCTGCGCCCATGCGAAGAGGTGAAGGAGGTGGTAGGGGCGTGCTGGCCAAGGCCGTGCAGCAGAGCGGAGGTGCCGTGCGGCTGCACGCCTTCATCTTCGCTTCCAACCACTTCCACCTGCTGGTGTGGGCCAGGGCGCGGCGCTCGCCTCCTTCTCATGCGATACCTGCGCGCTAACCTCTCGCGCAAGGTGGGGCGGCTGGTGGACTGGCGCGGC
>QKJM01000961.1 GCA_003249315.1 Archangium sp. | reverse complement strand
GCTCACCCGCGCGGGCCTCGGGCCGGGCAGGGACGGTCCCACGACGCTGCGGGGAAACCTGCACGTCATCGGCTCGACGACGATCGACGGCACGCTGGACGCGGGCTCCATCCAGGGCCAGCTGGCGCACCAGACGGTGGGCACGCACCAGGTGAAGGAGGAGGCCGTCACCGCGGAGAAGCTGGCGGAGGCGAGCGTCTACCCGAGGCACCTGGCGCCCGAGACAGGCATGGTGCCCGTGGGCTTCTCGCTGCTGGGCGAGTCCCCTCAGCCACCGGAGGGGTTCGAGTTCAGCCACCTCACGCTGGAGGTGTTCAACCACCGGGCCCGCTGGGTGCCACGACCGGGGCTACCAGTGGGGGCCACGGGGCGTGTGGTGCTCGTCACGCTGGAAGGCGTGGCGCATGCGCTGCTGGAGGGGGGGCAGGTGCTGCGCTACGAGGAGAAGGAAGGGACGTGGAGACAGGTGACGCAGCTACCGGGGCTCCAGGCGGGCTTCGGCGCCGCGGTACTGGATCACCGCCTGCACGTGCTGGGGGGCAAGGACGAGCATGGGAGGCCCCTGGCGCATCACGCGGTGTGGGAGCCGAAGACGGACCGCTGGACGACGCTCAGCCCCATGCCCACGGCGCGAGTGGAGCCGGGAGTGGTCGCGGCGGACGGGTGGCTCTTCGCGCTGGGTGGCCTGGAGTGCTGGCCCCTGCCATGGTGGACGGGCGAGTCGCGGCTGTCGCGCCCCGCGCTGCTGAGCCGGCTGCTGCACAGCAGTTCCGAGGCGGCCGTCTACGACGCGAGCAAGGACACGTGGCTGGAGGCGCGCACGCTGTCCACGCCACGCAGCCGCTTCGGAGTGGCGGTGGTGCGCGGGCGCATCCACGTGGTGGGCGGCGAGCGCAAGCGGCTGTTCCTGCCGGCGTGGCCCCTGACGCAACACGAGCAGTTCGACCCGAACTCCAATCGCTGGTCATCGCTGGCTCCGCTGAGACGGGCGCGCGCGGAGCTGTCGACGGCGGCGGTGGACGAGCGCCTCTACACCGTGGGGGGTCGAGACGGGGACGAGCTGCTGGAAGACGTGGAGCGCTACAGCTTCACGAGTGACGCGTGGCTGCCGCAGGAGCCGCTGCACACGCCGCTGAAGGGAGTCGGTGCGACGGTGGCCGGGGGAGAGCTGCTCGTCACCGGAGGCACGGGCCCCACGGGGCCTCTATCCACGAGCCAGGGCCTGGAGGTGGCCGCGCTGCTGTACGTCCACCGCAAGCAGGCCCCGAGAATCGAGAAGGAGCCGGAGATGCCCCAGCCCGAAGCGGAGCGGACCGCGGAGCCCACACCCGGCGGCGTGCCCCAACCGCCGGTGGCGCCGGTGCCCGTGGTGGCCGCCAGGACGAACGAGCACCGCCCGCGCTTCCGCCGGCCGCGCTTCGACCCGGCGCCGACCGTGGCGCAGCGCCTGACGAAGCTGGGACTGTCGGTGGCGGGGCTGGCGGCGATCGTCATCGCCGCGGGCTTCCTATGGCCCCATTCCCCTACCCCGCCCCAGCCACCAACGCCCCCACAGCCCCCATCGCCCGCCGAGGCCATCATGGGCATGGACGTCTCGCACTACCAGGGTCAGGTGGACTGGACGGCGGTGGTGAAGGAGGGCGCGGTGGACTTCGCCTTCGTCAAGGCGACGGAAGGGCTCGGGTTCGTGGATCCTCAATTCGAGCACAACCGGAGCGCGCTCGGGGGCACGCAGTTGCGATGGGGCGCCTACCACTTCTACCGGCCCGAGCACACCGGAGAGGAGCAGGCCCGATTCTTCCTGGCGACGATGGGCGTGGAGAACCTGAAGAAGTCCCCCCTGCCGCCCGTGCTGGACGTCGAGATCTGGCAGGAGGTGAGCACCCAGGGGCTCATCAACGGAACGCAGGCCTGGCTGGACACGGTGGAGGCCGCCACCGGTCGCAAGCCCATCGTCTACACGTACCACGAGTTCTGGACGAAGCACCTCAACCGGGGCTTCCAGAACTACCCGCTGTGGCTGAGCGGTCCGCTGGCGGAGGACGTGAACTGGGCGTTCTGGCAGGTGGGTGACCAGGGCCAGGTGACGGGCGTGCAGGGCTGCGTGGACCAGAACATGTTCCGCGGCACCCTGAGCGAACTGGATGCGTTCGTGAAGACGGGGAACCTGCCAACACATTCCCTGCTGCCGCCCGCGCCGAGCCAGCGATGCACGCATCCGATTCCCGATGGGGGCACGCCCTCCCACGACGCGGGCACACCCGATGCGGGCCACGCCGACGCGGGAACACCTGATGCGGGAGTGCCAACGCCGAGGAACTTCGAGGCGTGGATGACGCCGAACCCTGCGCGGCGGCTCTCGGGACCGATGCTGATCTTCCCTCCGGAGGCTCAGCGGGTGGGCATCTGGGGGAACACCACCGTGCGCTGCACCATCCAGACCACGGGAAAGCTGAAGGACTGCGTCATCACCCAGCCGCTGGGGCCGTCCTCGCAGCCGGTATACAGAGACATGGACCGGGCGATGCTGGACATGCTCAACGCGAGCACCTACGAGCCCGTCACGGCACACGGCACGCTGGTCGATGTGAACTACGACTTCAAGTTCTACATCAACGCGCGCCAGGCGACCTGGACCACGATGTGACCGACCCGCGCGGGCGAAGGCGCCTCAGAACCGCGAGGCGTCCGCCATGCGCCATGCGCTCGCGTATACCGCGGGAGGCTCGCCCGCCACGAGCTCACCCGGCCTGAGCCGGAAGCCTTCCCCCGAGGACAGCAGATGGTCGGGCACGAGCTCGGCCGGAGACTGGCAGCCCGTCGCCGCCACCAACTCACGAAACGCCAACAGCGTCTGCTGGTGGAAGCGCGCTACCCGCTCCGCCTGCACCTCGGGCACGATCCCCCGCGTCAACCTCTCGTCCTGGGTGGAGATACCCACCGGACACCGGTTGGAGGCACAGATGAGCGCCTGCATGCAGCCGAGCGCCATCATGAAGGGGCGAGCCGCCGCGCACAGGTCCGCCCCCATGGCGATGGCGGCAGCCATGTCCGCTCCCGTCACGATGTTGCCCGAGGCAATCACCCTCACCTTCTCGTGCAGGTTCGCGCCCA
>QKJM01000806.1 GCA_003249315.1 Archangium sp. | reverse complement strand
GAACGGAGGGGATGGGTTTGCCGCTGAGAATGTCCAGGAGGAGGGGTACTACTTCGTCACGTCCAGGTGTTACCAGGGACGGCTGCTGCTGCGGCCTGGCGCGGAGGTGATTCACCTTCGCCTTCAATCACTTCCACCTGTTGGTGTGGGCGAGAGGGGCAGCGCTCTCCTCTTTCATGCAGTACCTGCGCGCCAACCTGTCCAAGAGGGTGTTGACGCCCTGACAGCGGTCTACTCTAACTCCTTCCACATGCGCACCAAGCTGTCGTTGGGTCGCCCAGTGAAGGCATCGAGCAGACGTCTCTCGACACCGTGAGATTCCCAAACAGCCGCTGGTTCAATCCCAATGCATTCCTGTGGGGACGCCTCTCTCTCATTGCCGAGGCTGTCGAAAATCGTGCAGCGGCGGAGTGGACCCACTTCCAGGCTGAATTGGACAATGGGTTGAGTCAGATGCTCCTCGATTTCTCTCCACCCGATGAATTCCCATGACCTCGGGTATGGGTGGCTGACAGCAATCCTGAAAAGGATGGGCTTTGGTGCAATTCTCTCCAGGTCCGAGTCTGGGCTGGTGGTTCTGTAGTCATAGAAGGCATCGAACGGCAATTCGAGAACCCTTCCATATCCGAAGGACCCATCCGCGAGGGGGATTCTCAAGAATGAACCTGGTTTATACGTTGATCGCATGCCCTAATGCCCCGTGTACGGGTGAATCTGACCCCAGCGAGCCGTAGCGGCGTCGTGAAACCGCCTGCCCCGCGGGTTGTCTTTTGCCACGGCTCGAACGATGTTCTCGGTCCGATAAGGATTGCCCGTGTCGGACTGGGCGCCTCCGTAAAAATCTATCAACTGCTGCTCTCTTCCGCGAATCCGCCAATACGCTGGGTCATCATACCTCAGATTGTAGTCAATGGCGGTCCCAAGGTCGAAGACATCAATTTGGGCCTCGTCGAATGAGTCATCCTTCGGGTCTTCGTTCTCGTCAACATGATGATTCATGTCTCGGAACCGGACGGCCAACTGCGCCAGGAGTCTAATGGGCAAGCCGAGATCAACGACCATGCTGGTCCGCCCCGAATAGTGGAGATTGGTTTTCTTGCTGAGCTTTCTGTAGGTTGCATAGAGACGGCCGCGTTTCTTTTTACCTTCTCTGTCGGATTCCGGAGTTGGCCACCCACTGGGAGGGGCGCGGGGAGAGGACACCGACTCAGGTTGAGCCGAGGGCGCACTCGTCGTCACCGACACCGTGCCGTCAGGCTCCTGGTGAATGAGGATTTCCATCTCGATGGTGCGCGAATTCGCAGAGCCCTTTGGAGGATACCGGCCTCGAACCCATCCAGAAACATCACCGAAGTGTGTGCCGTAGAACTCGTCCGCGATGTCGATTGGGGTCTGCTCCCCGACCACAACCGCTTTGACGGTGAAGCAGAGCAGCAGAACACTGCCCGCGGCCGCAACCAACGCGCCACTGGTGACCAGGGCTTCTCCTGCCGCGGCGCCAGTGCCTGCGCTTGCCGCGGTCGTGCCGCTTTGCGGCACCGGGCGGAGCATGCCGCGGGGTACCCCATCTCCTGCGCCTCCGCCAGGCAGCCCTCTCAGCGGTGGTGGGGAAGGAGGAAGTGGAGCCGTCGGCGAACCCGCCCCTGGCGCAGGCACGGCGGCAGATGCTCCACCGCGTTCTGCCTGCTCCAAGTCACTGCTCGAGACGTAGACGCAGTACCTTGCTTGTCCAGTGGCTGGGAGAACGCTCCGGGGGGCGTTGCTACACCCCACAAGCAACATGCATGTCAGCAGCGCCACCCCTCTTGACACCCAGCACCTCCTGGCATGGGCTCCGCTCGCGAGGAACCCCACGCAGGATTACAAGGAGGCCGTGCGGCCGAGTCAACCCTCCGAGGTGGTGAGCCTGCCCCGGGTTTTGTGGACGAAGCGTTCCCGGGCCTCGTGCTCCGATAGGCCGTCTCTCTGACGACCCTGGCCCGAACCCTCTCAGGCCGCGGGCCGGGCAGAGGTTGTCGCCAGCCTCTCGTAGAGGCGGAAGTAGGCGTCGGTCATCTGCGCCCAGCCGTGCTGTTCGGCCACTTCGCGGGCCCGGCGTCCCATTCTCTCGCGCAGCGCGGGCTCCCGCACGAGTGAGCGCAGCGCCTCGGCGAGGCCCACGGTGTCCTCCGCGTCCCGCAGCACGAGGCCGCACTCGGGTGTCACCAGGCTGGCGGCTCCCACCGAGCGGGCGGTGATGACGGGCACGCCGCTGGCCAGGGCCTCGAGCACCACCAGCCCGAAGGTTTCGTAGCGCGAGGGAAAGACGAAGAGGTCACTCGCCCGCAGCAGCCGGGCCACGTCGTCGCGGAAGCCGAGGAAGCTCACTCGCTTCTCCACGCCCAGCCGGCGGGCCAGCTCCGGGAAGGGTGAGCCGCGCACCTCGCCCACCACCGCCAGATGCAGCTCCGGCACCTGCTTCAGCGCCTCCAGCACCGTGTCCAGATTCTTCCGGCCCGTCCGGATGCCTCCCACGAAGAGAGCCAGCGGCCTGTCCTCGCGCAGACCCCACCGCGCGCGCTCCTCCCTCCCCGGGTGGAACTCCTCCAGGTCCACTCCGTTGGGGATGACCTCCACGCGCTCGGCGGGCAGTCCGGTGGCGAGCAGGTCCTCCCGGACCGACTCCGAGACGGCGACGATGCATCGGGCCTGCTGGTAGGCGCGCTGCTCCCAGCGTGCGTTCGCCGCCGTGTAGAGCCACTGGTAGGCCGACTGCACCGGGCCTCCCACCTCCGAGGCCCGCACGCTCGAGCGCAGCCACGCCGCATGGACGAAGTGCGAGGTGTTGAGGTGGTGCGGCTCCTCGAGCACGTAGCCGTTGGCATGCAGGACGTCCACCTCGCCGCGCACGCGCCGCACCAGCGCGGAGGCCCTTCTGCTGAACTCCGCCACCTTCACCAGGTGCGGTCGCTGCACCCGCGGGTGGATGGGCATCCAGCGGGCACCGCGCTCGAGCAGCTCCGGCTCCACCTGGTCGGCCAGCAGCAGCACCTGATGGCCTCGCTCGAGCGCATGCAGGGCGAGGAAGTAGTTGACGCGCCCCTGCCCGTCGCTCCGGATGACATTGTGGGTGATGA
>QKJM01000671.1 GCA_003249315.1 Archangium sp. | reverse complement strand
CCCGCCTCGCCCCAGGTCGAGGCGCCCCGGCCCGCGCCCACTCCTCCGGGACTGCGCCTGCCGGACCACACCCGCCCCACCGGCTACGCCGTCGAGCTCACCCTGAATCCCTCCGCTCCCACCTTCCAGGGCACCGCGGAGATTTCACTCGAGGTGCTGCGCCCCACCGACGTCCTCTGGCTCCACGCTCGCTTCCTCACCCTCCACGAGGCCACCCTCACCGTCGACGGCCAGTCCGTGGCCCTCACCCCCGTGTGGGCCGAGGGGGACTACCTCGGCTTCTCCCTGGCGCAACCGCTGCCCCCCGGTTCCGCCTCCCTGCGCCTCGTCTACGAGGGCCTCCTCTCCGAGCGCGAGGTCATCGGCGCCTTCCGCTCCCTCGAGGGAGGGGAGTGGTATGCCTTCACCCAGTTCGAGCCGCTCGGCGCCCGGCGCGTCTTCCCCTGCTTCGACGAGCCCGGCTTCAAGGTGCCCTGGCAGCTCACCTTTCACGTGCCCCCGGGTCAGAGGGTCGTCACCAACACCCCCCTGGAGTCCCAGTCGTCTCGCGAGGACGGCGGCGCCACCCTCCGCTTCGCCCGCACCCAGCCCCTGCCCAGCTACCTCATCGCCTTCGGCGTGGGCCCCTTCGACTTCCTCGAGGCCCCTCCCTCCGGAGAGAAGGCCGTGCCCACCCGCATCGTCACCCCGCGCGGCCGTGCCGCCGAGGGCTCCTACGCCGCCCGGGTGACGCCCGAAATCCTCGCGCACCTCGAGCGCTACTTCGGCACCCCCTTCCCCTACGAGAAGCTGGATGTGCTCGCCGTGCCCCTCTTCGGCGGCGCCATGGAGCACCCCGGCCTCATCACCTTCCGCGCCGGTCTCCTCCTCTCGCCACCCTCCGAGGACACCCTCGAGCGGCAGCGCCGCTTCTACACCGTGCAGGCCCACGAGCTGGCCCACCAGTGGTTCGGCAACCTCGTCACCCTGGCCTGGTGGGATGACCTCTGGCTCAACGAGTCCTTCGCCACCTGGATGACGTCCCACATCCTCGAGAAGGCGCAGCCCTCCTGGGAGGCCCCGCTCGAGCGCGTGCTCGGCCGCTCCCGCACCCTGGACACCGACAGCCTGGTGGCGGCGCGCCGCATCCACCAGCCCATCGCGAGCCCGGACGACATCGTCAATGCCTTCGCTGGAATCACCTACGGCAAGGGCGCCGCGGTGCTCTCCATGACGGAGGCCTGGCTGGGGGAGGACGTCTTCCGCCGAGGCGTGCGGCGCTACCTGCACGCCCACTCGGGCGGCAACGCCACCGCGCGGGACTTCCTCTCCGCCCTGTCCGCCGAGGCGGGCCAGGACGTGGCCGGCGTGCTGGGCACCTTCCTGGACCAGGGCGGCGCGCCGCTCGTCTCCGCCAGCGTGGACTGCTCGGCGAAGGTGCCGGTGGTGAAGCTCTCCCAGCGCCGCTACCTGCCGGTGGGCTCCGCGGGCGAGGCCCGGCAGACGTGGAAGGTGCCCCTGTGTGTGCGCTATGGCGCCGGTCGCCACACCGGTCGCGCCTGCACCGTGCTGGAGGACGAGTCCGCCGAGCTGCCCCTTCCCGAGGCGAAGTCCTGCCCCACCTGGCTGCTGCCCAACGCCGACGGCACCGGCTACCTGCGCGCCTCCGTGGACGGGCAGATGCTGGGCCGGCTGCTCTCCACCGCGCGCCGCCACCTCTCGCGCGCCGAGCGCATCGCCCTCCTCGGGGACGTGAAGGCCCTGGTGCGCGCCGGCACCCTCCCCGCCGCGGACGCGCTCGGCCTGTTGCCCTCGCTGGCGGGTGAGATGGACCGACAGGTGCTGCGGGCCTCGCTGGAGCTGGCCGACATCCTCCAGCCCCGCCTCCTCTCCGAGGCCAGCCTCCCCCGTCGTGCCCGCTTCCTGCGCGACACCTACGGCGCTCGCGCCCGCGCGCTCGGCTTCTCTCCCCGGCCCGACGAGGACGAGGACACCCGGCTGCTCCGCCCCGTCCTCCTCGAGCTCGCCGGCCAGGAGGGAGGCGACCCGAAGCTGGTGGCCCAGGCCCGCAAGCTCACCGAGAAGTGGTTGGAGGACCGTGCCGCGATCGCCCCGGAGCTGGTGCAGACCACCCTGGGCATCGCCGCCGCCCACGGTGACGCCGCCCTCCATGCGAAGCTCCTCGCGGCCTTGAAGACGGAGAAGGTGCGCAAGGTGCGCCGGCAGCTCGTCGATGCGCTGGGCGACTTCCAGGAGCCGGCGCTGGTGCGCGCCCACCTGGAGCTGCTGCTGGCGCCGGAGACGGACCTGCGCGAGATGGGCTGGCTGCTGCACCGGGCGGCCCGGGAGGAACCGACGCGGGAGGTGGCCTGGTCCTTCCTCCGCGAGCACTACGACGCCCTCGCCGAGCGCCTCCCCGAGGAGCGCGTGGCGAACCTCGTCTGGGTAGGGGGCTCCTTCTGTGACCCCGTCCGGCGCCAGGAGCTCGCCGCCTTCTTCTCCGAGCGCAGCTCCCACGCCTCCGGGGGGCCTCGGGAGCTCGCCCAGATGTTGGAGGCGGTGGACCTCTGCATCGCCCTCAAGGCCACGCAGGGCTCCAGCCTCGAGTCCTTTCTTTCCACCCGCCGACGTTTGCCCGCCCCCCGAGGGCGGTAGGACTGTCGTCCATTGGACGTTCTGGGGTTTCCGGAATGTGTGTGGAAAACAGATTCCTCGGCCAAGACAAGGATGCCTTGAACCTCTCGGAGGAGAGCCCTAGCCTCGTTTCACCCCCATTGCGGTCACTTTCGGAGGCGACGACATGGCGCACGCGACGAAGGACGGCCTCTCCCCCCTTGTTCCCGGGACGAGCCCCCAGGCCGAGGAATCCCCGACAACCGAGCAGCCCCCTCGGGTGAACCAGACGCGCACCCCACCGAGGGTGTGGCCACCGATGTCACCCGCGGACATGGGACGGGTGGTGCGGCGGCTGAAGGTGAAGGCGAATCAGCTGCGAGACGCCGAGGTGCTGCGCGGGCTGCTGGCAGCGGAAGGAGCGGCGAGCTGAGGCTCGCCACCCGGGCGCGCTACTTGCGCTTGGAGAGGAAGGCGTTGAAGGCCTCGCGGGCCTCGGCCGAGGCCAGCCGCTGGAGGAAGTAG
>QKJM01000406.1 GCA_003249315.1 Archangium sp. | reverse complement strand
CGGCACCTCCCGGTCGACGCGGTGCTGGTAGAGGAGATCGATGTGGTCGGTACCGAGCCGACGCAGAGAAGCCTCCACCACCTCGCGCACGTGCTCCGGCCGGCTGTCCAGCCCCACCATCTTCCCGTCTTCGATGCGGAAGCCGAACTTGGTGGCGATGACCACCCGATCGCGCCGGCCCTGCAGGGCCCGACCCAGGAGTTCCTCGTTATGGTACGGGCCGTAGACCTCGGCGGTGTCGAAGAAGGTCACCCCGAGCTCGAGGGCTCGCTGGATGGTGGCGACCGACTCCGGGTCGTTGCGGACGCCATAGGACTGGCTCATCCCCATGCACCCCAGCCCGAGTGCCGAGACCTCGAGTCCCTGTCGTCCAAGCTTGCGTTGGGTCAGCATGCTGTCTCCCTTCTCAATGTGATGTGGTTCCTGTTCCGGGAACCGAACAATGATGAAAACCTACCGCCCCGCTCACGAAAGAAATACGCCCCGAATCCTCGGATGACTACGCCCCAGAGAACCCGTAGGCTCTCGAACGGTGCTCCACAAGGAGGCGTAAGCACGACCGGTGGCGCGCTGCCTGCTCAGTCCCCTGCCTGGCGTTCGTGTGAGCGCGCGGCTCCCAACCGGTCACAGAGCACGAGCAGTGTCTCTACCACGAGCGAAGTCTACACGAAAAAGGCTTGCAATGGAGGATTGTCATGACGACCTTTCCCGGAGCCCTACGTGCATCCGGAATCCGTGCTCTACTGACGGCGGTGTTGATGGCATCGAGCGCCGCGATGGCCCAGGAAACAATCATCTTCCCCTCGCACGCGTCCGACCTCGCCCTTGACTCCTACTGGTCGGTCAGCGAGTTCGGCGAAGGCTGCTGCACCTTGGACTTCAATGTCAGACGCTGGGACGGCGACAGTTGGAGCAAAGGAAGCGGCTCAAAAACAAACGCACAGAACTACGACTGGAGCGTGCCACTCTATGCGCCCGCGAGTGGAGTCATCGCGAGCTGCTGGCGCAATTTTCCCGATGATCCGTCCCCCGGCGTAAACCCGCCCAACAACGACATCTTTGCTGGCGGCAATCACCTGTCCATCCTTACGGATGAGGGAAACCTCATCTTCATGGCACACCTCAAGTCCGGCACAATCCCCTCCGAACTCTGTCCGCCCAATGCTGGGAGCACGCAATACCCTCCAACACTCGACAAGGAGGGCACATGGCGCATCGCGGCCTATATCAATCCGAAGGATCGCCCGCGCATCACCGAAGGCGACTACGTCGGACGCGTCGGCAACTCCGGAAGATCGAGCGGTCCCCACCTGCATATGTCCATGTTCGACATCACGGGAACGGACGCGAATGGCCGTGAAGCAACCTCGCCCGACAGCAAGCCCATGAGATTCCGCTACGGGTGGGGCCACCGCTTCGAGAAGAACCAGCAGGATGCACCCGACGGCTGGTATCGCTTGCGTGGGGGGGGCTTCTCGGGCGATCCCAAATGCGACCACTATCAGGCGAACTCGCCAGACTGCGGCTTCAAGATGGTGCATGCCTCGCCCTACCTTCGCCGAGGCTCGGCCTCCGCCGGTAAGGTGAAGGATGTCGACACGGTGTTCCTCAATGGCACCAGGGCCGTCACCGCGGTCATTGATTCCGACAACAGGCTCAAGCTCATCAGCTGGGATGTCACCGGGCTCGGAACCATCCGCCGAAGGAGCGAAATCAGTGCCGGCGTCGTCAAGGATGTTCGAATCGTCGAGCCCGCATCGAACTACGTCCTCGTGGCCGTACGCGGACAGGATGACGAGCTGAAGCTGATCGCCTACAACGTGCTGTTCAACGGCGGCTTCTCGCGCGTGGGGGAGCACACCGCGGGGAAGATCAGGGCGCTCGCGATGACGACGACGAGGGGACCTGATCGCAAGGCGGTCACCGCTGTACGCACCTGGGATGGCGATCTGAAGGTGATTGCCTGGGATATTCAGTTCTCGCGCAATGGAGCTACCTCGGTCGTACGACTAGGCGATGCCTCTGCTGGCGCCATTTCAGCGGTGAGCATCTCCCGAGCGCGCAACTTCAACGGTGTCTTCACAGCGGTCCGAGACGGTGACAATCAGCTCAGGATCATTCCGTGGAGGATTTCCGCGAACGGAAGCACGGTGACGCGCGGTGAGCACGGTTCCGCTGGCACCGTGGGCAGGCAGCTCGCGATCGCGCCGCTGGCGCAGGGGGTCGCCGCGGCGGTGCAGGACTCGACAGGCAAGCTGCGCGTCATCACATGGTCGGCCTCTTCGAACGGCGACATCGGAGCACGCCGCGAAACGGGCATCGCGGGCAAGGTTTCGGAGCTCCGCCTCCTGGAAACACCTCACGCGGGCTCGAACCTGACGACAGTGGTGCGTGATTCGTCGGGTGACCTGCTGCTGATCGGCTGGGCGATGAACGGCGATGGTACGAACGTGAGGCGTGTAGGCTCGAGCCGTGCTGGCGCGGCGACGAAGCTCTCGGCGGCCGGCATCTCGCGCTCCTATCCCGGTAAAGACCCGCGCGACATGATCCTGACGGCGCTCCGCGACAGCGAGGGCGACTTGAAGCTCATCACCTGGGACACGAATCTCAATAATCCCTAGGTCGGAGAGGGGCGCCAGGAGGAGGAAAGTGCGCAAGGTGAAAAACCGAGGCGGGAATGGGCCAGCCCGCGCTGCCGGAGAGGCTGGCCACACTTGCCTGAGCGCCCGCCCGCTCTCCGCTACGACCTCCTGCGCCCCTCCTGAGGCATCCCCTCATATAGGGCCAAAGATTTCGCGGAAGAACGGTTGTTCCAACACGAACTGGGCGAAACGCTCCATGAGAGGGCGCAACCGCGCATCGGGCATCATGGGCATGGCTTCCCCAAGCTACGGCTGGCCGTGCCAGCCGACGAGCTCCGAGGGAGAATGGGCAGCGGCATGCGCGGGTTCAGCCGGATCCCCGTGCTCTTCTAGCCCTGGCCTCCGCGGCTCCCGCGCGCTCAGACTTCCTTGAAACGAGTGCCGGTGATGCCCTCGTCCTCCAGGGTACGCTTGACGCGCTGGGAGATGATGAGGGCCACGGGCCACCCCCACGGCCGGAAGATGTCAGCCTCGCCCACCTGGGTCGGGTCTATCCTCAATCCCCCGATGGCGCGGTATTGCCCTATCTTGTCGGGCTCCCCATGCCTGGCCTCATAGAGAGAAACTTCCTCACATCGCGCCTCGTCAACGCATCGGAGGGTCCGGAGGGGATTGAGGATGAAGTAGGGCTCGGGCTCGCCCTCCACCCGCGCTTCGAAGAGCTGTACCTCTTGTTGGAGGTTCAATCGCTCGAGAATGGACACCACACGATGGTGAACCAGGGGGATGTTGAAGGCGGCGAACGTGAATTCCAGCGCCTGCCCCTTCCTCGTCACGGGGAGAAACGGTGTGCCCCCGAGGTCCAGGCGCTTGCCCTCCAGGAATTGCCAGGTGGCCAGTGGAGTGCCCTGTTCGTCGACGGGGCCGCCCAGGTGCCAGCGTCCTGGCCAGCGCTTGTCGTCCCACAACTCGAAGTATCCGGCTTGCGTGCTCGTCATCTTCTTTTCGTCGCCAGTTTGTTGAGCCGGGATCCGGGCTTGCAGATGTCAGCCGCGATTTCGTCGAGTACACCTACAAGCTTCTGACGGCATTCGGTCGTGGTCCGACAGTTGCCAAGGGCCCGGAGCCGTCGTTGAAACACTTCCTCGTGGTATTCTTCCGGATGTGGACCTTGGTGGTTGGTAGGGATAAAGCCAGTCCTGCGTCTACCGCTTGCCAGGTGAGGTGTCGTGAGATTGATGTCCCGCGGATTTCGCGGGTTCCAGGGCGAGGATCCCATGCGCGTGGCGAGCCCGTCGAGGGGTTCGAAGAACGCGTCCATGGCGGTGACGACACAGGAGGCGCAGGAACGCTCCCGTTCCGGGTGGCCTCACTCCCGGCCGAAGAGAGTCGAACGGGCCGCCTGGGCGATGGCGATGACAGCCGGGTGCCTCAACCGCCGCTCCACGGAGATGGCGTAGAAGCAGGTTTCGATGTCCTCGGTGCGTCCAATGACGGACACGTCGAACTGCCGGCACACCTCTTCCTCGATGACCGTGGGCATGCCGAAGACGCCGAGGCCTCGCTGTCCGAAGGTCTTCAGCAGAGCACTGTCCTCGAACTCCCCTGTGATGACGGGGCGAAGGCCCTGGGCTTCCAGCCAGGTGTCCAGCGCCCGCCGCGCGGCGGTGGACTCGGCGGGCATGAGCATGGGGGCCGTGTCCAGCGACCGGGGAAAGCCCTTGCGCAGGCCCTCCAGCGAGGCGGCGGCGAAGAAGGAGAGGCCACTGCGCCCCAACAGGTGGTTGAAGGCACGCACGCTGATGGGCTCTCCGGCGGGCGCATCCGCCAGCACCACGTCCAGCTCGTGCAGCGCCAGCGAGGCCAGGAGCCGTGGCAAGGGCCCTTCGCGGCACACCAGCCGCACCGAGGGCACCGCCTCCAGCGCCGGTTCCAACAGGAGTTCGACCACCAGCTTGGGGATGACGTCCGTGACCCCCACGTGCAGGCGGTGCTGCTCACCCGCGGGCAACCCGTTCACCACGCTCCTCAACTCGTTGCCCAGACGAAAGATGTCGTCCGCGTAGCGCATGACGGTGTGGCCCACGTCCGTCAGCACCAACTTGCGACCCTGGCGCTCGAAGAGCTTGTGGCCGAGCGCCTCCTCCAACTGCTTGAGCTGGGTGCTGATGGTGGGCTGGGCCAGACGCAGCTCCTCGCTGGCCTTGGCGACGGAGCCGGCCCGGGCCACGGTCCAGAAATAGAGAAGGTGGTGGTAGTTGAGCCACCCCACGGTGAGCCTCCTGGTCGCTCCACCCTGTGCTTCCTGCACGGAGAGCCCTCTGTCCACGATGGCATGCCCGGACCGGTTCCGCCACGCTCGTCCCCTCAACTCGCCCCCTCCCCCGCTCCAGTGGCGCCCGTGGCGGCCCTCAAGTCCGCCAGCGCGCGCTGGTAGTCGGCGAGTGCCTGCACCTCCGAGGCCTCGGCGCTCGCGGCCATCTGCTCTCGCAGGTTGACGAGCAGCAACGAGGAGTTGCCCAGCTCGAAGCTGGTGCGCTCGGCCTGCGCGAGTTGCCAGGCGAGCGTGGTGGCCTCGCGCGCCAGCTCCACGCGCTCGGCGGCTGCACGCAGGGCGGACAGGGCGTCTCGCACCTCGGCGATGACTTGCTCCTGCGTGTATCGCCACCTGGCCTCCACGGCGCCGCGCTTCGCCACGGCGGCGTCACGCTTGCCGGTGGCCACGCGCGCCTGGAGAGGAATGTCCAGCTTCAGCAGGGCTTGCACCTCGGTGGGCTGCAGGCGCGAGGGCCCTCTCCCCAGATCCCGGGACACGGCCGCCCCCACGTCGATGGCCGGGGCACGCTGGTTGGCAGCCAGCTCCACGTCCACATCGGCCATGCGCCGCTGGAGCGTCAGCGCTCGAAGCTCGGGCCGCTGCCGCAGGGCCTGCTCCACCCAGGGCTGGGGCTCCAGCACTTGTAGCCCCGCCGGGCGGGGAACCGACTCGGGCAGACGAGACTCGGGAGCGAGCTCGGGCTGGCCCTCTGCGTTCCGGAAGTAGAGGGAGAGCTTGAGCGTGGCCTTCTCCAGCTTGCGCCTCGCGGACACCGTGTCCGCCTCTCTCGCGCGCAGCGATCGCTCGTTCTCCGTCTGCTCCAGGGGCGGAAGGTCTCCTCGCTCCACGCGAAGGGCGATCTGCCGGGTACGCACCCGGGCCAACTCCAGCACCTGCTCGGCGATGGCGAGCTGTCGCCCGGCCACCACCCAGTCCCAATAGGCATAGGCGGCTTCGAGCTGGAGCCGCAGCACGTCCGAGCCCAGGGACAGCTCCGAGGCCTCGCGCCCCAGGCGAGCCTTGGACAGCTCGGCGCGGCGCTTGTCGATGGGGCCGTCACGCCACAGCGGCACCTCCACGCCGGCGCGTAGCTCTCCGCCACGGAGCGTCTCGTACTCACCGTAGTAGGCGGGGATGTCCCCGACGCCCAGCCGGTAGCCGGCGAAGAAGCGCGTCCCCCACCAGGGCGTGGGCTGCTCGATGACGGAGTCCAGCCGCAGGTACTCGTAATAGCCCTGAGGCGTGGCCACGCCGCGCGTCTTCCAGCTCGTGTCGAATCCACCCTCGGCCGCGAGCAGCTCCCCCTCGGCCTGGGCGATGCCCTGACGCGCAACCAACACCTTCGGGTGGTGCGCCCGCACGGACTCGAGCACCTCCTCCAGAGTCAAGGGCGTGGCCTCCACCGAGAGCGTGGCAACCAGCCGGGGCTCCTTCGGGACATCTCCCCACGCCGCCCACGGCGACAGCACCAGCGCGGCGCAGGAAAGCAGAAAGCGGAGCGTCACCTGCCCTCCCCTCACTTGGACTCCTCCTTGTCCGCCTTGTCGGCGCCGTCGTCTCCCTCGGACTTCTTGCCGCCCGAGTCGACGCTGAACCAGTCCGGCTCGCTCCGGGCGACGACAGGCGGGAAACCGTTGAACTGCCGCCACAGCTCGTAGCCCAGCTTCACCTGCTCCAACAGCACCCAGCCGTTGGCACGCACCCCCTGGCGCAGGAAGCGCGCCGAGGGCCAGGGCTCCTCGCCGTCCGGCACCACGACGATGCGGAAGCGGCCCTTCCCGTCATCCGCCGCGTCCACGAAGGCCACGCGCCCCCCGAACGTCCCCACCGCCACGGCGGGCCAACCGGAGAACTGCAGTGCCGGCCAGCCCTCGAACTGCAAGCGCACGTGCCGGCCCTCGGAGATGAGGGGCGCGTCATTTCCATCCACGTACAGCTCCACGGCGTGCGAGGTGGTGTCCGGAACCAGCACCGCGAGCGCATCCCCCGCCTTCACCACCTCGCCGCCCTCGCGCGCGATGAGCCGCAGGACGGTGCCGTCCCGAGGCGCCCTCACCTCCTGGGTGGACTGGCGCGCCATGGCGCCTTCCAGCTTCGCCAGCTCGATCCGCTCCTTGGCCACGTCGGCGCGGGCGTACTCGACCTTGGCCTGGCCATCGCTGATGAGGGCGTTGGCATCCGTCTCCAGCTTGCGGCGCTCCGACTGAACGGCCTGGAGCTCGTTGCGAGAAGAGGTCAGCGCGGCCCGGGCGCTCTCCAGGCCCGCGAGGGCCTTGGCATGCTCCAACCGCGCCAGCTCCAACGTGCGCGTGGAGGAGATGCCCTCGGCGGCCAGGGACTCCTGGCGCTGGAGGTTGAGGCGGGCCGTCTCGAGCGTCACCTCGGCGGCGGCCAGCGCCTGCTCATTGCCACGCACGCGCTCCCCCGCCATGCGGATGCGCGAGTCCGCCGCCATCAGGTTGGCCTCGCGCGAGGCGCGCAGGGCATCCACGCGGGACTCCTGGGCCTCGAGCTGCCGCGAAGCCGCCTCCAATCGGGTCCGCAAGGCCTCGCGCTGCTCCCCCATGCGCTCGACGAAGAAAGGATCATTGTCGGAGATGACGGCGATGAGGTCTCCCTTCTTGACGCGGGTGCCCTCCTGCACGCCCCAACTGACGATGCGGCCGGCCAGCGGTGCCTCCAACGGCTGCTGGCGCTCCAGGGGAGCATAGGCGATGACGCGCCCATGGCCGGTGACGTTCTGCTGCCAGGGGGCCACCGTCAGCAGGGCCACGCTGGCGATGATGAGTCCACCCAACACCTGCGCTGCTCGCCGGGTGACGTGGGTGGAGTGGCGCACCAGGCGCAGGGTGGGCAGCTCCTCGAACTGGTTGATAGGGAAGGAGTTCATCTCGGCCATCTGGAAGTGTCCTCGTGTCGGCGAGTCAGTCGGCATCCCCGGGGCGGAAGGGCGCTCACGTCAGGGCCCTCATGCGCGGGCCCGGTTGCTCCAGGTGTCCGTTCAGCAGGACGTATCGGGTCTCGAAGCGTCGGCTCAGATCCTCGCGGCGGGTGAGCAGCAACAAGGAGAAGGGAGCGGCGCGGTCCAACAGGGGCGCCAGCACCTGCTCGAGGAGGGAGCCCTCCAGGGTGTCCAGCGTGCCGTCGAGCACCAACAGCCGAGGCGGCTTCAACAGGGCGCGCGCCAGTGTCAGCATCACGGCCTGGCTGGAGGAGAGAGGGGCGCCGCCCGTGGCCAGGGGCTCATGCAGCCCCCCAGGCAGTTGCTGTACGGCCTCGTGCAGGCCCACCTGGGCGAGCACGCGACGCACGTCCGAGAGGGACACATCCTCTCGGCCCATGCGCACGTTGTCCAACAGCGAGCCGGCGAAGACCTCGGCGTCCTTCACCACCGCCACGTCACGGCGAAGGGCCGCGGGGCACAGGTCACCCAGCTCCACCCCATCCAGGAGGATGCGGCCGGAGGTGGGGGCGTGCAGCCCATAGAGGAGATCCGCCAGGGTGCTGCGGCCGGCGGCCGGGGGGCCGCAGATGGCCACCTTGCCGCCAGCGACCACCGAGAGACGGCCGCCAGAGAGCACCTCGGGGCCTCCCTCGTGGTGGAAGCCCACCTCGTCCATCTCGAGGCCCGCGGGGCCACCAGGGGGAGGCTGGTCCTCACCGCGATTCCTCTCCAGGGGCAGGTCGACCAGGTGGCCGAGCTTGTCCAGGGAGGCGAGCAGGTCATACGCCGTCTCCAGGTGCTTGCCGAGCTTCGCGACGGCGGTGAGCACGGCGGAGACGATGAGCTCGGCGGCGACGAGCTGTCCGAGGGTGAGCTGGCGGCGGATGACGAGCCATCCCCCGAGCAGCAGCAGCAGGGCGCTGGCGATGGCCTGCAGGCCCAGCGAGCCGCACAACTGGCGGAAGACGTAGGAGAAGTGCTTGCGACGGGCGGACAACCACTCCCGCGCGAGCGTGTCCGTGCGCGCCAGGGCGAAGCCGAAGCCCCCCTCCCGACGGAAGGCCACGGGGTGGCGGACGAGTTCCTGGAGCCATGCGGCGACGGCGTACTTGGCCTTGGACTCCTGGATGCTGGTGGCCAGCGCGGAGCGGCCAAACAGGAGGATGATGGAGACGACGGCCCCCAGCAGCACCACATCGAAGGCGAGCAGCAGCGGGTGGTAGAAGGCGAGCAACAGCATGCCGATGCTGGCCTGGAGCACGGCCGAGAGCGCATCCAGCAACAACGAGGCCGTGCTCTTCTGGACGGAGACGACGTCGAAGAAGCGGTTGACGAGCTCGGGGCCATGGGCGCGCTGCAAGGCGCGGAAGTGGACGCGGGGGAGCCGCTGCCCCAGGTCGCTCACCACCTGCACGAAGAGGCGCTGTTGGATGTGTTCGATGACCCACGCCTTCATGGCCCGCAGGCCCGCGGCGAGCACCAGACCCCCCAGCAGCAGCAGGCTGAGGATGACGATGGGCTGGAGCAGAGCGCCGAAGGCGATGGTGTTGACGAGCGCCTGCACGGCGATGGGGGTGGCCAACGCGAAGAGGCCCACGCCGAGCGCGTAGACGACGACGGCCCACAAGTCCTGCTTCTCCAAGGCCATGAGGGTGCGCAGGCGCTCGAGCGGCGAGGGGTGGGGACGGGTCGCGTGGGAAGGATGCATCGAGCCATCTGCCTTGCGAAAAGAGGTGGAACCGATGGCTTCGATCTAGTGAGTGGAGAGCCGAAGGAAAAATAGATAAATCGCCACCCATTCTTCTAGAAAACCTATGGCTCTGGTTCGGGTCCGACACTTTTTGCAAATCGTCCCGCAACCCAAGCGGGACTTCCGGGTTTGAGCGAGCCATGCACACTCGAACCCCTCCAATTCCAATGCTCCTGTCCACCATCCTCCTCGCGGGAGGGTGGGGATGTAACGCCCCCTCGTCGACCGAGCTCCAGTCGAGTGCCCCTCACCAGACGACCGGAGCCCTCGTCGCCCCATTCGTCCCGGCGCCCACAGGCTGCTCCATGGCCCACTGCGACCCGCAGATGAGCGATCAGTCGCAGCAGGTCGCTCCCCCGCCCGACAGCGTCGTCACCTGGCAGGACACCAAGGCCGCGGGCTCGGGCGTGGGCCTCGGCTGTGCGTCCAATGGGCAGGTGGTGGCGTGCAGCTTCGGGGGCAATATCCAACCGGGCCCCTACCTCAAGGTCTACGGAAGCAATGGACAGGTGAAGTGGACGTCCATCGATCCCATCACCGGCGCGGACCGACTGTCCCTGAGCGCCTTTGCCTCCGCACCCATGATTGACGCCTCGGGCGGCGTCATCGCGGCCGACAGCCAGTCCCTCATCCGCTTCAACGCGCAGGGTGGAACGGTGTGGCAGACATCGCACGATGGCGGCCTGCCGATCAGTCCGGCCATCACCCCCGACGGCATCATCGTGCTGGGCACCAACTCGGGCGTCATCTCCGCGTATGACTCGACCTCGGGGCAGCTCATCTCGACCGTGGCGCTGAATGCCCTCGAAGGAGGACGGCTCGGCACGTATGTCACCCGCAACAGCCCGGCCATCTCGGGCAACACCGTCTTCTTGTCCACCGAGTTCAAGCTTCTGGATGGCTCGGACGATCCCCGCCGCCATGCCAGACTCTTCGCCTTGGAGGTCCCCACGAAAAAGGGCCAGCCGTTCGTGGAGCGGTGGAGCTACAGCTTCGGTGCGCGCTCCGGAGCGACGCCCGTCGTGACGGACGGAGTGGTGGTCTTCGACGGCGATCGCCCCGCTCCATGCACCCTGCGTGAGACGGACTGCGACGCGGATGACCCGCACTTCTTCGCGGTGTCGATCACGGATGGAGTCGAGCGATGGCGGCACGCCATTCCGAACCCGGCCGCGGCCTCGGCCGCGGCCGACCCGCGAGGCGGAGTCTGGGCCTTCAGCACGCAAGAGACCTTGCTCCGGCACTTCGCCGCGGAGGATGGAGCGGAGACAATCATCAACGTGGGGCAGCTCTCCGGGCATCCAGACCTGCCCATCGCCTCCGCCATGACGATGTCGCGGGATGAGGCAGGCACTCCAGTGCTTACCTTCGCGCAAGGCGGACCCGGAGTGGGTCTGGCTCAGTACCTGACGAGCATCGTCCTGTCCAAGACGCCCCGCCTGCGCTTCAGCGTCCTGTATGGCTTCGGTTCCTCCGAATGGAGCGCGGCTCAGTTCCCCATCGTCAAGACATCGACTGGCAAGTCCCGGATCGTCTTCCCCCGCTTCTCCACGGGCGTCGTGGCGGTGGGAGCCCCCTGATCAGAGGGGCCCGCGCGGGGAGCGCTTGCCACACTTCGCATCCCCGCGCGGCCGTTTCCCCTGGAGGGCTGGCTCCGCGGAACCTCTGGGAGCCCCTCAGGCGTCCTGCTCCCTCAAGGCCTGCGGCGCCCACTGTCAAATCAAGATGTCGCGCCGCATGACGAAGGTCCAGTAGTCCGTGCCGAAGCTCCCGTTCGCGATGTGGCCGACGACGACCAGTTGGCCGGAGGGCCCCGCGTAGCAAACCACGCCCTGCATGAGTTGCCATTGGCCAGCCCAGGTGACCGAGCGGAGGTAGACGTTGCCGCTGCGGTTGATCCAGAACTGCCAGCGATCCTCGTCGCCATTTCCGCGGCCAGGAAACACATCATGGAAGTAGCCGGTGTACACGTCGCCACTCCTCGACGCCATGAAGACCGACTGCCCCCCCGCCGCGGCGGTGTGCAACGGAGTGGACTCGACCTGGTAGCCGTCGGCCATCGTGAAGGAGGAGAAGCCGAAGGAGCCGCTGGCCGTCACCCGG
>QKJM01000005.1 GCA_003249315.1 Archangium sp. | reverse complement strand
CCCTCGCCCTCCTCTGTTTGTGGACCGCCTGGCACCACACGCCGGCGGGGGCGCTGGTGCGAAGAGGCACGGCCTGGGTCTTCAGCGTGCGAAGCACCGCGCGGCCGTTGCTGGCCTATTACGATGGCGTCAGCGGAGCCGGCGTGTCCGTGCCCGCACTCGCTCCCGGCGCTCCGCCGCTCCGCCCCCTCTCCGATGTGGAGGCGCTCGCATACGGCACCCACCTCGCGCTCCGGGGGCTCTCCGCCGGAGCCCGTGCTCCCACCCTGGCGCTCGCGGGAGAGCTGGGCATTCCCCCCGAGTCCCTGCTGGATGCCGAGCAGGGCCCCGCCGCGGCTCGCAGGCTGCACGAGGCCCTCGCCGCGTCCTTTCCCGAGGAGGAGTCGCGCCTCACCGCCGTCTTCGCCGGCCGCATTCCGGCGCGCTATGCCCGCGAGCGCGTGGCCGCCGAGGGGGGGACATTGAGCCTGGAGCGGCTCTCCCGCCAGCTCCCTCCCGGCTTCGAGGACGCCTCCGTGGCCGCGGCCCAGGCGCTCGCGCTGTCCACGGCCTTCGGGCTCGCGTGGCCCCTCGTGGAGCACGCCCCGGTGTCCAGCCCCTTCGGCTACCGCACCCACCCCGTGCTGGGCACGCGCAAGCTGCACACGGGGGTGGATCTCGCCGTCCCCGTGGGCACCTCGGTGCTCGCGGTGGCGGACGCCACGGTGCGCCGCGCCAGTGAGGACGCCATCAACGGCAAGGTGCTCATCCTCGAGCATGGACGGGGCGTGACGACGGCCTACTGCCACAACTCGGAGCTGCTGGTGCGTCCGGGCCAGCGCGTGACGCGTGGCGAGCCCATCGCCCGCTCGGGCAACACGGGCCGTTCCACCGGCCCCCACCTGCACTACCAGCTCGAGTTGTCCGCGCAGCCGGTGGATCCGCTCCGCTTCCGCGCCCGCTCCGGCTCCAGGGGCGACGAGGCGGCACGCTGAAACTCGCGCTCGTGTGGGGGTGTGGTACGAAGTAGTTCATGTCCTCACCTGTCACCGTGAGGGTGCGCCGCGTGCGTGCCCACCCGGAGCCGCTGCCGCTGCCGTGCTACGAGACCGCGCTCGCCGCGGGGATGGACTTGCGGGCGGACATCGAGGGAGAGCTGACGCTCGGGCCGCTGGAGCGTGCGGCGGTGCCCACGGGGCTGGCGCTGGCGCTGCCTCCTGGCTACGAGGCGCAGGTGAGGCCTCGCTCGGGGCTGGCGTTGCGGCACGGCCTGACGCTGTTGAACTCGCCGGGGACGGTGGACGCGGACTACCGGGGAGAGGTGCGGGTGATTCTGGTGAACCTCTCGAGCGAGCCCTTCACCCTGAGGCGCGGAGAGCGCATCGCCCAGTTGGTGGTGGCGCAGGTGTCGCCGGTGTCGCTGGACGAGGTGGAGGTGCTGGACGACACGGAGCGGGGGGCGGGGGGCTTCGGCTCCACGGGGCGCTGAAGTCCGGCCTTCCTTGCTCCGCGTCGGGGGGGCGGGGTATTCAAATGACCCCCCACCTCCTGGAGTCCGACCGCTTTGCTCTGCTACCGCTGCGGCAGTCCAGTCCCCGAAAACGGCGAATCCTGCGTCACCTGCGGACTGAAGCTCGCGGGAGGGGCGGGCGGGGC
This sequence comes from Archangium sp., assembly GCA_003249315.1. GTDB lineage: Bacteria > Myxococcota > Myxococcia > Myxococcales > Myxococcaceae > QKJM01. Next base: position 1,487 of record QKJM01000005.1, on the reverse strand, counting down.
GCGTCGTCGCCAGGCGGGAGTCGAGGCGCCCTTCCGGACCGGGGACGTCTTCGCCGGGCGCTACGCCATCCGGGAGGTGCTGGGGGCGGGCCCGCTGGGCCATGTCTTCCGCGCGAACGACCAGGAGATGGATGTCGAGGTAGCTCTCAAGATCATCCACCCTCGGCTGGTGCAGATGCCGGAGGAGCGCACTCAGTTCTCGCTGGCGTTGCGTGCGGGAACGAAGCTCACCCACCCGCACCACGTGCGCGTCTACGAGGAAGGGGAGGAGAAGGGGAGGCCCTTCTTCACCACCCAGCTTCTGGAAGGCATGTCGCTGCGGAAGATGCTGGAGCAGCGCGTGGAGCAGGGGCAGCGCTTCACCCCTCGGGAGGTGGAGCCCCTGCTGGCGCAGCTCGCCGAGGCCCTGGACAGCGCCCACCGCTTCGGGCCGCACTCGGATCTCAAGCCGGAGAACGTCATCCTCCTGCCGGATCTGCTGAAGGTGACGGACTACGGGCTGGCGCTGGGCATTCCGCGTCTGCCCTTCCTCCAGGCGCAGAAGGCCTGGCGGGCGAGCTGCTACGTGGCCCCCGAGTACGTGGATGGCGGCGAGCTGGATACGCGGATGGATCTCTACTCGCTCGGCATCATCATGGGCGAGCTGCTCACGGGGCGGACGCCGGAGGAGGGCGAGGCGCCGGAGTTGCTGGCGTACGAGGCCGAGCTGCCGTCCGGGCTGGAGGCCCTCTATCGGCGCGCCATCAACGCCAATCCGCTCGCCCGGCCGAAGTCGGCGAAGGAGTTCTTCGCGGAGTTCTCCGCGGCCCTGTCGCGCTCGAGTCCGGCCGCGCCCGGTCGTCCGCGTCCCAAGGCGCCCCTCGGGCTCACCGTGGAGCTGGCGCTGGGCGCGGTCAACACGCGCAAGCCGCTGCCTCCGGTGCCCACCACCGAGCTGCCCTCCCTGGCGCCCCCGACGGTACAGGTGCCCGTGGCGGGCATGTCCACGCTGGAGGTGGAGGCCGTCCGGGCCTCGACCATGGAGGCCCCCGCGGCCTTCACCCAGGAGGTACCTCGGACGGGCGCGCCCACCGAGCAGCTTCCCACGGCGAGCCCCGAGCCCCGAGCCACGCGAGAGGCGCCCCCTCTCGATGCCACCCAGCCGATGGACAAGGCGGCGCTCGCCCTGCTGATGGAGGCCGAGTCCAAGAAGCCGGTGAAGCGGCCGGCCGCCGCGCCTCGTCCCGCTCCGCCTCCGCCTCCGCGTCCCGTGCCCAGGGCACCTCAGGCCGCGGCGCAGGCCGTGCCCAGGAAGCCCGCTCCTCGCGCCGAGTCTCGGGCGCCTCGCTCGCGCTCCGGGTTGTGGCTGGTGCTGCTGTCCCTCGTGGGACTCGGCCTGGGTGCGGTGGGAGGCTATGGCTTGTTGTGGAAGATGCGTCAATCCGCCCAGGCTTCGGCGGCCCCCGTGGCCGCGTCGGGACCGGAGGAGCCCGTTCTCGAGGCCCCTC
>QKJM01000536.1 GCA_003249315.1 Archangium sp. | reverse complement strand
CGTTCCTTCCTGGTACGGGTCGCCCTCGTCAGGGCTCGAATGAGCAACGAAGACCTTACCCGCCCAAGTCCCTCAGGGCAACTCAGATTCTGCTCCAGCCGTCATGCCTACCGCGCGCTGAGCCGTGGCGAGCCGACGCGTGCGCCGGGCATGTGGAGCGAGAGACGGGGCAGGCGCTCCGCAAAAGTGCGACGAGCGCACTTTGTATTCCGCCTCGACCTGGGGTTCTTCCAACCCTCTGGGTACAAAATAGCGCGGTTACGTGCATCGTACGACCGAGGGACGTCGAGGCTTCCTCAATACAGCGTGTAGTTCATATATTTGTACTGTGTATTGTTATTGTCGTTCTGGACGACGCCCAAGGGGCTCACCGTCTGGAACGGGTAGCGATCAAAACTGCCAACATCAAGCGAGACCACCCCGAGGCCAGGCCCCACCCCGGTGCTGAAACGGCGGACCGCCCGATCCCAGTCCGTCCGCACGTCCACGACATTCAGGCCCCAATGCGCGAACAGCGCGTTCCGGATGTTCCGCGCCGTCTGCGCGTGGGAGATGCAGATGCCGATCTCTCCATCATACACCATGCTGCGATAGCTGAAGTTCGAGGTGCCGATGTATGCCACCTCATCGTCGATCAACGCCAGCTTGGAGTGGATGTAAATCCATGAGAGGCCGCCGAAGCCACGGCGCACCGGCGTGTAGAAGCGAACACCACCATCGAACGCGGTGATGTCCGCCAGCGGCACCGTCGTCGTGGCTGTATCTCCCTGGCGCTTGTACGAGAGCGAGTCCCCCTCGAGCCATCGGTTGCGGACCGTCGAGAGCATCGACTCGCCGGTGCTCCATGAGTTCCAGTTCTCCGAGATGCTCCAATACTGGCAGTCCCGGCGGAACACCTGCCGGCCATTGGCCGTGAACGTCACGCAGTTGGAGAGCGCCAGCTTGGCATACGCGATGCGCGCCAGATAGTTGAAGGGCTGCAGCCCGAAATCCGGGTGTGGCACCATCACGATCACCTTCAGCGTCCGGTGCTCTCGAATCCGTTTGCACAGCGCCGAGATCAGCCCGGGATCACAGAAGGCATAGTTCTCCAGGTAGACGTACCGTGTGGCTCGGGAAATTTTATCGATGAGCAACGCCTGGATGTCGGCCGAGCGCCCCCCCCAGGACTCGGAGTTGGTGGTGACCACATTGACGGTGGGGCCATTCAGCACTGCCGGATTGTTGGTGAGGGTGGCGCGGGCTTGTGCGGAAGGCGTGACGTAGAACTGCTTGTTCCAGCGGCGGAGCCACTCCGACTCCACGTCGACCGCCGCCGGGCCCTGGAGGAGCACCGCGGTGTCATGACAACTCAGGCCGTCTCCACCGGCATTGGGTGCGTATGGCGGGGCGCACGGATGATTCTGATTGTCCCAGTAGAATTGCGCCAGATTGAGGCCACCCACCAACACTCGGAGCTGACCTCCAATGGAGAAGATGGCTATCTTCTGGTGGGTGGAGGTGCCTGCAACCCACCCCTTGTACACCTCGAAGTAGACCTGAATACGGTTGTTGAGATAGCCGTGGAGGCGGCCAATCGTCGCCCTGTTCGTGTTGTATACGGCCTGGCTCAAGCCAGGATCCATGCTCCGATCGATCGACGCTGGCTGCCAGAGGATGATCTCCACGCGGTGCCCGGCATTGGCTACCGCCTTGAGCGCCGTCTCGAGCGTGGGCCCCGTCGTCGGCGTGGTGAGGCGCAGATGGTGCTCTGCCTCCCAGTACGCGAGGCGCACATACGTCCCCGCATGGATGGGGCTCGCCGCGACCGCTGCCAGTTGATCGCGAAGCTCGTGGTAGAAGTCCTCCCCATCGAGGATGAACTGGACAGTGTTCCCCTGGCTCTGTTTGTTCATTCTCAGCCTTCCTCGCTAGCGCTTGTGGGAGCAGCCACCATCACCACCATCACCGGCCTCACACGCTAGGAGGGCTTGGTTCTCCCTGTCAAGAGATGTGGAAATCAGTCATCCGCTCAGCAACCTGGCGGTTCCCGTGGTACTCTCCGCCCCCAAATTCCAACCAGCCCGCGAACCAAGGCTTCTCGGAACGACGAGACGAAGTATGGGCTTGCCCCAAGTTAAGTGGACAGTAGGGTCGTGCTGCCAACTTGTCAGGTAAGGCTGCAAGTGAGCCAGAGCAGCGTGTCGGCGAACGCCGGCTGCTGGAAGCACTATGCCGCCTCCTCCCGCCGTCCAACGACCCTCTTCCCTACATTGACACCTTCCAGTGCCTTCTGGGGTTCCTGCTGGGTCCCCTCGAGACTCTCATTCTCTGAGCAAGTGAAGCCCAGGGCCCAAGGGTGTTGTGGGCGACGCAACGGCTGTTGCGCGCGGCCCAACGCCCTGCCGGCGCTTCACCGAGGGCCCGAACCCGCCGGCCCCTCTGAATCGCCCGGCGCATGAGGCTGGCCCGAGGCTTGCTGATGCCTCGCTCCGCAACCCTGAGCCCGCGGCTGGAAGCCTCGCGCAGGGCTCTGCTCATGACAGGCGGCTCTCACGACTCCGTGAGTTCTCCGCCCTTTGATTCGGAGGAAGTTTCAATGACTCGGTTCCAGAAGTGGTTCCCTTCTCTCGGCGGCGTCCTGGCATGTGGTGCCACCCTGCTGCTGGGTGGACAGGCGAAGGCGGACCTGCTGATCAACGTCGACACGGCGGGCTGCAACACCAACGTGGCCATCAACAACGCCATCGGGCAGAGCTTCCGCGTGAGCGGGGCGACCAGCCTCGATGCGATCGAGGTCTGGATCAAGCCGGAGCTCTACTACACCACCTCGTACGGCCTGGAGCTGTACGACGGTGAGGGGACGGGCGGCGCGCTGCTGGCCACCTCGGCGACGACGGTGACGCTGGACTCGCAGACGGCGGGCGTGCCCTCGGACTTCCGCTCCTTCTCCTTCGCCGGCCAGGGTGTCTCCCTGGAGGCGGACCATGCCTACACCTTCAAGCTGGTGCGGCTGTCCCAGTACTCGGGCGCCTTCTCCATGTGCGGCAACGTCTACGCTGACGGCATCCAGTACTGGCTGGGCTACTCCCCGGACACTCCGTACGACATGTCCTTCAAGCTGCATGGCACCGAAACCACGCCGCC
>QKJM01000082.1 GCA_003249315.1 Archangium sp. | reverse complement strand
GCCTCGCCCGCTGCTTCGAAGGCACAGAGCGCCCCGGCGCCCTCAAATGGACCGCCACCCTCGACACCGCCCGCGGCGTCGTCTCCGACCACCACTTCGACGGCCTGCTGGCCGGCGTCACCCCGTCCAAAGCCCTGCGCGCCTGCCTCATCCAGGCCCTAGGAGCGTGTTGCGAAGAGCGCCCTACTGCGGGCTCCGAGGCATCGGCGCAGGGTGCGTCAGTCCCGACAGAGCCGTCCTCGACGTACTTCAAGTACGACTGCGGCGTCTCGATGCGGTCCTTCCTTCCCTGCGCCGCGCCTCGGATCCCTCGCTACGGGCTTCTCCGCGACACGCTCCTAGAGACGCCGCCCTGCCGCATCGGGGGAAGAGAGGGCGAGCCAAGCCCGGGGCCGGTGCTGATGGTGAACGAGTTCCGATTGGACCGGACGCCGCAGGGGGCGCATCGTACGCTGGGCTCCTACCGGCAGAGGCGGAAGCCGATCTGGTCGTGGCGGGTGGCGGGGAAGTGGGATGCATTGTGGTCACAGTATAGCTCCGAGCCACCGCTCCCCCAACTCCCCCCCCGGACCACCCGCGATTCGCTGACGGGATCCTCCCACGCGGATCCATCGTCCGGAGCGCTGCCATCTGCCAGAAAATGATGCCAGTCTTGCACCCACTCCCAGACGTTGCCCGCCATGTCGCACAGGCCCTGGTCCGTGTTCCCCGCGTGATGAAGGCACACACTCTGGGTTTCGCCTTCACATCCAAGGAACGCGCCGAGTTCGCAAGTCGGAGGATCTTCGCCCCAAGGATACAACCGGAGGAGCCCAGCGGAACGCGCGGCGTACTCCCATTCGGCCTCGGAGCAGAGGCGGGCGCCCCCCCCCACCCAAGACGCGAATGCGTGAGCCTGGAACCAGTCCACACAGTTGATCGGATGGTCCTCCAAGGCGCCCGCCTCGGCTGACCAATTGCACCACTGGCCGTCGCCTGGCTCTGAGCATCCCCCCTCGTCGACGCACTTCCGGTACTCGCCCACCGTTGCCTCGGTGGACATGATCGTGAACTCCGGCACACGCACCTGGTGTCTCGCTGAGAGCGTTACCTCTCCCATCCAGAAGGTCCCGCCGCGCAACGGTACCCAGTCGACGCTTCGGCCGGGCGGCTCACCCTCGCCTTCACCCTCGCCTTCACCCTCGCCTTCACCCTCACCCTCACCCTCGCCTTCACCCTCGCCTTCACCCTCGCCTTCACCCTCGCCTTCACCCGTACCCTCGTCCCCACACTGGATGGCGACGAGGCCGCAGACCACGGCCATCAAGACAACGTACCGCCGCGCAGTGGCAAACCTGCCCATGGTCTCCATCCTCCGCTCGCCCCAGATCGATCGGTCGGACCATCGGAGCCGGGTGGCGCCTGCCCCTACACCCGGACTCGAGTCAACGCTGCGCGGTCACCGGTGGCCGCGCGGGGCTCCAGTGCCCCACGGCTGTCGCCGCATCGCAACAGGCCGCAGACCCTCCGCACCACGCTCCTTGAGGAGCGGGAGCCCCTCTCCCCACACCTGCAACACCTCAACCAGATCCATCTGCGCCCCCCCCCGGTGTCCCTGCACAATGTTGGGGCCTCCGGGTGGCGAATGCCCTCCGGGCCGTGGAGCGGGAAGGGCACGGCGAGCGCTCCATGCGGGTCCGGGCGGCCCCACCGGAAGCGCAGGGCCCGCCGGAGCCGGGCCCGCTGCGTCTTCCACGTTCGGCCAACGCAGGGCGTCGACTTCTGAGATCGTGCAGTCCCCGTAGGTCCAGAGGATGCCGCTACCGAAACTCGGCCAACGTTCTTCGATCAATCGCCCCTGGTCGTCGTATAGGAAGAGGATCTCCACTCTTTCCATCGAGGAACCATCAGGTTCGGGGAACGGACCGATCCGAACAAGACGTCCGTTCTCGTCGTACTCGAAGAACCGCACGTAGTCCGGCACGCCATCCGGGGGGCCGGCACTCCGCCAGCCATCACATTCTTCATCGCTGAAGTCCCAGTCAGAGCAGATCCTGTCTTCACTTCCGAAGTCCCTGACATAGGAGACGATGCGGCCGAGCCCGTCATATTCTATCGTTCTTCGAGACTCGACGATTCCATCCGATCGGAGGTGCCAATCACTCTCACAGCAGGCATCAGGTGAAGACCACGGCTCGAAATCGAAGTCCCCGACTTCACACAGGCGCAGACACCACCCAACCTGCCAACGATCGCTTTCTATCTCCACCAGTCTTCCTCGCTCATCATACCGATAGTAGTCCTGTGTCCGCAGTATTAGAGGCTCTCTATCGAATGTCTCCGTCATGTACACGTCGCCGCGCGGATTCCAGCGACAAATCGCATCACGTCGCAAGTATTCATCGAAACGGCCCGGAATGGAGCATGTTGTGTTGCCTGTGCCGAACACACGCCGCCCTAGAACTGCGCAGTCATGTCCGACCTCCAATTCAGACCTTGCCAACACGATCGGCTCTCCTTCGCCATTTGTAGACATTTCGCTTTGCGCTATCGGGCATCCACTGTCATTGTACTCAGATACATACCATTTATCATACTCATTGCACCGATCTCGGTAGCATTCTCCAGCACAAAACTCCACGATGTTGCCGTTTTCGTCTGCTGTTTCGATGTCCTGCCTCCAACAACCAAGTTCTCGGCTTGTCGTGTTGAACTTGTATCTCCTTCGTATCGTCCTGTTGCCTTGGTACTGCTCATCTTGCATATAGACCACTGTTCCATCCGCACTCTTGTCCTGCAGTAGCACCACCCTCCCAATGTGGTCATATTGGTAGATTGAGTAGCGGTACAACCGCCCAGCGTAGAATGTCGCGGCCACTGCTACCTTGCCGTTCTCGTAGTACCAGAAGAGCGTTGTCGGACCGCTGGTAGGCGGGTTGAGGGCCGATGCACCTCTCTCAATCGTAGTACAAGGGCGGTCCGGCCAGGGAAGCCAGCCCGCAAATCCCTCTGCCACCCATGGTACCGGCTCCTCCTCCCCCTCCCCCTCACCCTCACCCTCACCTTCACCTTCACCTTCACCTTCACCCTCACCTTCCCCTTCACCTTCACCTTCACCTTCACCTTCACCTTCACCTTCACCTTCACCTTCAC
>QKJM01000472.1 GCA_003249315.1 Archangium sp. | reverse complement strand
CGAGGGAAAGGTGTCCTTCTACACCTGCCCCATCAAGGCCCTCGTCAACGAGAAGTTCTTCGCCCTCTGCGAGGCCTTCGGCCCGGAGAACGTGGGCCTGCTCACCGGCGACGCAGCCATCAACCGCGAGGCCCCCATCCTCTGCTGCACCGCGGAGATCCTCGCCAACCTCGCCATCCGTGACGCCATGCTCCGCGCGGACTACGTCGTCATGGACGAGTTCCACTACTACGCGGACAAGGATCGCGGCATCGCCTGGCAGCTCCCCCTCATCACCCTGCCGTCGACCACCTTCCTGATGATGTCCGCCACCCTCGGCGACACCCACCTCATCGAGGAGCAACTGCAGGAGTTCACCGGCCGCGAGGTGGCCAGCGTCCGCAGCATCCAGCGTCCCGTGCCGCTGGACTTCGAGTACCGCGAGACGCCCCTCCACGAGACCATCCAGGACCTCGTCCGCCAGAACAAGGCCCCCATCTACCTCGTCAACTTCTCCCAGCGCGCCGCCGCCGAGCAGGCGCAGAACCTGATGAGCGTGGACTTCTCCACCAAGGAGGAGAAGGAGGCCATCAAACAGGCCCTCCAGGAGGCCCCCTTCGACACCCCCTATGGCAAGGACTTCCAGCGCTTCCTGCGCCACGGCATCGGCATGCACCACGCTGGCCTCCTGCCCAAGTACCGCCTGCTGGTGGAGAAGCTCGCCCAGTCCGGCCTCCTCAAGGTCATCAGCGGCACCGACACCCTCGGCGTGGGCGTCAACATCCCCATCCGCACCGTCCTCTTCACCCAGCTCTTCAAGTTCAACGGCGAGAAGCTCGCCACCCTCGGCGTGCGCGACTTCCAGCAGATCGCCGGCCGCGCCGGCCGCAAGGGTTTCGACGACCAGGGCAGCGTGGTCGCCCAGGCCCCTGAGCACATGATCGAGAACATCAAGATCGCTCAGAAGGAGGCCAAGGGCGGCAAGCGCCTGCCCCGCAAGCCTCCGCCGCAGAAGGGCTTCGTCCAGTACGACAAGAACACCTTCGAGCGCCTCCAGAACGGCCTCCCCGAGCCGCTCGAGTCCCGCTTCGAGGTGACGCACGGCCTGCTCCTCAACATGCTCCAGGGCGAGCTGATGGGCGGCGCCGAGGGCTACCAGCGCCTGGTGCGGCTCATCTTCCGCTCGCACAACTCGGAGTACATCAAGCGCCGGAGCCTCAAGGAGGCCGCGGCCTGCTTCCGCACCCTGCGCAACGCGGGCCTCGTGCTCGTCCACAAGGGCGAGGGCTCCACGGGCGCCTCGGTGACGCTGTCCCCCGGCCTCCAGCGCGACTTCTCCCTCAACCACACCCTGTCCCTCTACCTGCTGGACACCCTGGCGAAGCTGGATCCCGAGGCGGAGACCTACCCGCTGGACGTGCTCACGCTGGTGGAGTCCATCCTCGAGAATCCGGACGTGGTGCTCTACGCCCAGCTCCACCAGCTCAAGGGCGAGAAGATCGCCGAGATGAAGGCCCAGGGCATGGAGTACGACCAGCGGATGGAGGAGCTGGAGAAGCTCGAGTGGCCCAAGCCCAACCGGGACTTCATCTACACCACCTTCAACGCCTTCGCGGAGAAGCACCCCTGGGTGGGCCAGGAGAACATCCGCCCCAAGTCCGTGGTGCGCGACATGTACGAGCGCTACATGTCCTTCCACGACTACGTGCGCGAGTACGGCCTGCAGCGCAGCGAGGGCGTCCTCATGCGCTACCTCGGCGATACCTACAAGACGCTCACCCAGACGGTGCCCGAGCGCTACCGCAACGAGGAGCTCGTCGTCATCATCGACTGGCTGCGCGCGATGATCCGCCACGTGGACCAGAGCCTGCTCGAGGAGTGGGAGCGGATGCGCAACCCGGACGCGGTGCTGTTGCGACCGGACGAGGAGGCCGGGGCGCGCCGCCCGCAGGATCTCACCGACGATCCGCGCGCCTTCGCCGCCCACGTGCGCAACGAGCTGCACCGACTGCTGCGGACGCTCGGGCAGAAGCGCTACGCCAACGCGCTGGAGCTGTTGCGGCAGGGTGGGGAAGAGGAGCCGTGGACCGCGGCCAGGCTCGAGGAGGCCCTGGCCCCTTACTGGGAGGAGCACGGCTCCATGGTGCTCACCCCCCAGGCCCGTCGTCCGGCCAACACCCTCCTCAAGGAGACGGGCCCGCGCCAGTGGGAGGCCCAGCAGCGCATCCTCGATCCCGAAGGCCATGGCGACTGGATGCTCGACTGTGTGATCGATCTCACCGGCCGCAAGGTGGACGACGGACCGCTGCTCACCCTGCGTCGCATTGGCGTCTGAGCCCGGTCGACGAACGTCCGCTGCTGATTAGTCACGCAACTCGGGCGGCGCCGGGACGTGGAGCGAATTATGCTCCGCGTCCCGTATGAGTCCCGTTCGCTATATCGATCAGCCGCTGCGCAGGGATGTCCGGCACCTGGGTCGGAAGCTCGGAGAGGTCCTCCGCGAGCAGGAGGGCCTGTCCCTCTTCGAGCTGGAGGAGCGCGTCCGCAAGCTGTCCATCAAGCGACGGCGGGGGCGCAAGCCCGAGCGTCGGGCCGCCGCCGCCGAGCTGGCCTCCCTGCTCCAGGACATGCCCCTGGAGCAGGTCGGGCCCGTGCTGCGCGCCTTCTCCACCTACTTCCGCCTCGTCAATCTCGCCGAGCAGCACCACGGCGTCCGCCTCTCCCGGGCCCATGCCACCGGTGAGATCGTCGGTCCCCTGCCTGGCTCCCTCGAGGCCGTCATGGGCTCGTTGCGGGACTCAGGCGTCCCCGCCGACCGGGTGCGCGAGATGCTCGCCTCCATGCGGGTGACGCTCACCCTCACCGCGCACCCCACCCAGGCCGCGCGCCGCACGGTGCTGCAGAAGGTCTACCGCCTCGCCCGCCTCCTCGAGGAGAGGGATCGCTGCGAATTCACCCCTCGCGAGCGGGCCGACTACGAGACCTCCCTGCGCGAGGAGATCACCTCGCTCTGGCAGACGGACGAGCTGCGGCACGAGCGGCCCGCCGTGGGCGACGAGGTGAAGAACATCCTCTGGTACGTGGAGGAGGTGCTCGCCGAGCAGCTCGCGCTCCTGCCGGAGACGATCGGCTGGGCCTTCGAGCGCGTCTATGGCGAGCCGCTGGAGGAGCTCGTCACCCCGGTGCGCCTGCACTCGTGGGTGGGCGGGGACATGGATGGCAACCCGCTCGTCACCCCCGAGGTGCTGGCGGACACGCTGCGTGCCCACCGTGCTCGCGGCCTGCGTGCCCTGCTGAACCAGGTGTACCGGCTCGGCTGGGTCCTCACCCAGTCCGATCGCAACGTCCTCGTCTCGGAGGAGCTGAGGGCCTCGCTGGAGAAGGATGCGGCGGAGCTGCCCTTGGCGATGGAGGCCTACGGCTCTCGCACCGTCGGCGAGCCCTGGCGGCGCAAGCTGCGCTTCATCGAGGCCCGCCTGCGCGCCGCCCTGGAGCATGTCGAGGCCCGTCGCGCGGGGGAGTCCGTGTCCCTCCCTCCCGTCGCCTATTGCTCCCCCTCGGATCTCCTGGAGGATATGGCCATCCTCGAGCGCTCCCTCGGGGAGGCCCGGGCCCGACACTCGGGACTGCGTCAGTTGCGGCGTCTGATGGCTCGGGTGCGCGCCATGGGCTTCCACCTCGCGGAGCTGGAGGTGCGCGCACCGGCCGATGATGCGCGCAGCGCCGCCGCATCGCTGGAGGGGGAGGGCGCGCCGACCGAGGGCGGTGCCCGTCTGCTCGCCGTGCTCGAGCGCATGCGCGAGGCCCAGCGGGAGTCGGGGGAGCAGGCCTGCCGCACCCTCATCCTCTCCATGGCCTCCAGCGCCGAGGATGTCCTCGCCGCCTTCACCTGCGCGCGCAAGGTGGGCCTGTGGGACGAGGCTCGTGGCTGTGCCACCGTGGACGTGGTGCCCCTCTTCGAGCAGCTCCTCGCGCTCGACGAGGGTCCCTCCGTCCTCCGCACCCTCTTCGCCCACCCCGAGTACCGCCGGCACCTCGCCGCCCGCGGCGTGCAGGAGGTGATGGTGGGCTACAGCGACTCGGGCAAGGAGGTGGGGCTGTTCGCCGCCAGCGCCGCTCTCTACCGTGCCCAGTCCGCTCTCACCGAGGTGGCCCGGGAGGCTGGCATCTGCCTGCGCCTCTTCCACGGCCGAGGGGAGACGGTGGCTCGCGGTGGTGGACCCGCACAGCAGGCCATCCTCGCGCTCCCTCCAGGCAGTGTCGCCGGCTCCTACAAGGCCACCGAGCAGGGCGAGGCGTTGGATCACAAGTACTCCCGGCCCGAGGTGGCACAGCGCACCCTGGAGCTGGTGCTCGGTGGCGTGCTGCTGCACTCGCTGGATGCCCAGCCCCGGATTCCACCCGAGGACGAGGCTCCCTTCCGGGCGACCTTCGATGAGCTGGCGGAGATCGGCCGCCGCGTCTGGCGCTCGCTGGTGTGGGAGGAGCCCCACTTCGTCCAGCTCTTCCAGGCCGCCACCCCCATCGAGGAGATCTCCTCCCTCAACATCGGCTCGCGTCCCAGCAAGCGCGCCGCCGGAGGGCTGGAGTCCCTGCGCGCCATCCCCTGGGTCTTCGCGTGGACCCAGAACCGAGCGATCCTCCCGGGGTGGTATGGCGTGGGCAGCGCGCTCGAGGCCTATGGCTCCCGCCCCGGCGGTCTCGCCCGACTCCAGCGCATGTACCGCTTGTGGCCCTTCTTCCGCACGGTGATCGATCGCGTGGCCATGGTGCTCGCCAAGACGGACATGGCCATCGCCTCGCGCTACGCCGCGCTCGCGCCTCCCGTCACCCGGTCGCTCTGGTCGCGCATTCGCGCCGAGCACGGGCGCACCCGCCGCTGGGTGAAGCGCGTCACCGGCGAGGCCCGCCTCCTCGAGCGCAACGGGCCCCTGCGGCGGGCGATCTCCCTCCGCAACCCCTACGTGGATCCCATGTCCTTCCTCCAGATCGAGCTGCTCCGGCGGAAGAGGGCAGGGGGGGCGGATGTGGATCGGCTCCTGCTGCTCACGCTGGGGGGCATCGCCGCGGGGATGCGCAACACCGGGTGACTCAGGGCACGCAGGCCCCCGTGTCCGTGTAGCCCCGCAGCGGCTCGCAGTGGCCCTGTGTGCAGCCCGGTGCCCCTGTGGGGTACCGGCACAGCCGCCGGCACTCCAGCCCGGCTCCTCCCCTCACGCAGGCGCTCCCCGGCTGGCAATCGTTCGAGTACGTGCAGGGCGTTCCGTCCTCCATCGTCCCCGCCGTCACGCACACCGCGCCGCTGCTCGGGGTCGGGTAGCAGCCTCGCGGGCTCGCGCAGTCCCGCGACAGGAGGTCGCACCTCGGCTCCGGCTCGCCGCACACCCGTGGCAGCTCCTCCGAGCCCTGGAAGCGCAGCACCTCCACGCACGCCTGGAGCGCCGTGCAGCGCGCGTCCTCATGGCAGAACCTCCGGCAGAAGAAGACCACCCCTCCGTCCTCCCCGGGCTGATCCGTGCAGTGCAGCCCCGCCCGGCACGTGTCGTAGAAATCTCCCTCCGGTGTCGCCGTGCTCTGGCACGCGCCGCCTTCCTCCACCGTCCCCTCCGGCACGCACCGCCTCTCCGTCGCGCTCCCCTGACGCATGTAGGCGCACTTGCTCCCTTCCGGACAATCCTGCGCCACCGGATCGCACTCCCCGGGGAAGCACTGGTTGCCGGTGCCCCCATCCGCCAGCATCCCACCCAGGCACAGCACGCCCGCATCGCACCCCTGCTGCGCCACCACGTCGCAGCCGGCCGTCGCTCCTCCCTCCAGTCCCCCGTCCTCCCCGGGTGTCCCTTCTCCCTCCGCGGGTGGCTCCGGCTCCGCTGGGTGCCCTCCATCGGCCACCGCCTCGTCTCCTCCCGGGTCCACGTTCCCCTCCCGACAGGCGAGAGCCAGCAGTCCCCCCACCACGAGGAGTCCCCACAGCGGAATTATTGAGCTTGCCCTCATGCCTCTCCCCGGATTGAATCAAGACCAGGACTAATACGATGCCCCAGTAGAAACGGTCCCCCCTTGAACAGGACCAGGAGTCCAGCGGACACTTGAGCTGCGCATCAGGTGCTTCGTCTGCTGCGCCTTCTGTCTGGTTCTCACGGAGTCCGTTGAGGGTGATCGGGTGCTCATGAACATGAAGACGGCCGAGGATGCAGGAATGGCGGCGGCGGTTCACTCGAACCGCAGGACGTACGAGCGGGTGTTCGCTCGGTTCGATGTCCGCTTTCAGGACGTCCAGGATGCCGCGCGCGCGCTGCGTGCGTACTCGCTCAACCTCTCGGCGGGCGGGCTGTGCCTGCGCACCCAGCGCTCGTACGACGTGGGCTCGCGCGTGCGCCTGGCGATGACCGTGGACGGCGAGGACTTCGATCTCCAGGGCCTCGTCGCCTGGGTGCGCGATGACGCCGAGGCCATCGGCGTGCGCTTCGTCGACCTCACGGAGGACGATCGCGCCCGCCTCCAGCGCGTGGTGTCCACCTACACGCGCGAGCTGCGCTAGCCGTTCAGCTTCTCCAGCTCGGTGTACCGCATCACCATGCGGTCCACGCGGGCGAAGCCACACGACTCGTAGAAGCGCTGAAGCTCCTCGCCGCGGTCTCCGTAGGCGTTGAGCTCCAGGCGCTTCACGCCCAGGGCGCGCGCTCCGGCCCGCTCGACCACCTGCTGCATCAGCGCCCGGCCCACGCCGCGGCGCCGCCAGCCCTCCGTCACCACCAACTCATCCACCGTGGCGATGCGTCCCCGCAGCCGGAGCTGCGGGCGGTGGGAGAGGGTGACCATGCCCACTGGCCGGTCCTGGGCGTCGGCTGCCACGAAGATCTCGATCTCCGGATGGCTGATGACCCAGTGGACCGTCTGGGCATCGGATCCGTGGGGGTAGCCCATCTCGCGCAGCAGCGCGGCGAGGCTCTCCGCGTCACCGCGCCGGGCGCGGCGGATGCGGAAGGAAGGGGCGTCGGCTGTCGTCTTCGTTATGGGAGTTGGTTGCACGGCGTCCCCAGTCTACCCACGGGGACGCCGGCATCGCAAAGGGGCAAGGTGGCCTCGAGCATCTTGTCGGGGCCACTCTGCGTGGAGGTGCTACGGCTGCTCACCCGCGAGCGCGTGGATGGCCGCGGTGATATCGCCCTGCTGCGGCACCGAGGCCATCTCCAGCGTGTCCGCCAGGCCGATGCCCGGCACGAACTTGCCGGCCAGCAGCCGCGGCGGCGCCAGCAGCTTGTAGAAGAGCTCCTCCACGGTGCGCCGTACCAGGTGCTCGCCGAAGTTGGTCACCTCGGTGTCCTCGTTCACGTACAGCACCCGGCCCGTCTTCTCGATGGAGGCCTTGATCAGCTCCCAGTCGTAGGGCCAGAGCGTGCGCAGATCGATCACCTCCGCGTCCACGCCCTGCGAGGCCAGCTCGTCCGCCGCCTTCTTGCACAGCGGCAGCGTGCGACCGTAGCTCACCACCGTCACCTGCGAGCCCTCGCGCACCACCTTGCCCTTGCCGATGGGCACCGCGTACGCCTCGAGCTGTGGCCACTGCGCCTTCCACTGCGAGCGATCTCCCAGCGGCGCGTCGATCATCTTCGAGAGCTGGCGATCATCCTCCGGCTCGCCCGGAATCCGCTCCTCGCCCTTCACCCGCAGCAGCGCCTTGGGCTCCAGGTACATGACGGGGTTGAGCTCCTGGCACGCGGAGATCATCAGCCCGTACGCATCCAGCGGGTTGGAGGGGATGACGATCTTCCAACCCGGGATGTGGGTGGCCGTCGCGTCGAAGGAGTGCGAGTGGTAGATGGAGCCGCGGATGCCGCTGCCCACCGGCGTCTTCACCACCATGGGCAGGTTCCAGTCCCCATGGGAGGCCCAGCAGGTGTTGCCGGCGATCTTCAGCAGATCGATCGTGTTGTAGATGTAGTCGGCGAACTGGATCTCCGCCACGGGCCGACCGCCGGCCATGGCGATCCCGATGGCCGTGCCGATGATGCCGCGCTCGTCCAGGGGCGAGTTCCACGCCGTCTTCAGGCCCTGGGTCACGGTGAAGACGCCGCCCAGCGGAGCGCCCACGTCCTCGCCGAAGATGTCGGTGACGCCGAGGTGTTCCTCGGCGTAGTGGAGGGCCATGCGAACGGCCTGAGCCATGTTGGCCATGGGTTACTTCCTCTCCGCGTAGATGTGGTTCCAGATGGTCTCGGGGGCTGGCAGCGGCTCGTCACGCACCTGACGGGCCATGGCCGCCATCTCCTCGGTGTAGCGGTTGCGCAGGTCGTCCATCTCCTGGCGGGTGAGCAGCCCGTGCTTCTCCAGCCGGGCCTCGAACTGCGCCAGGCAGTCCACCTCGTTGCCCACGAAGTTGGCGCCCGAGGCCGACGAGTGCCCGTACAGGCGCGACACCATCGCCTCCATCAGGAAGGGCTTGCGCTCCTTGCGCACGTACTCCATCGCCTCCTTCAGCTCCTGGTACGCGGTGATCGGATCGTTCCCGTCGATCGTCTTGGAGCGGATGTTGAAGGCCTTGCCGCGATCGGAGACGCGCGTCTCGCCGTGCTGTGTCTCCGCCGGGGTGGAGATGCCCCACTTGTTGTTGGTGACGATGATGAGCAGGGGCAGCTCGTTGCCTGGGCGCGAGCTCCACACCAGGCAGGAGGCGAAGTCGCCCTCGGCCGTGCCGGCGTCTCCGCCGGTGACGATGGAGATGCCGTCGCCACCGTGACGCTTCTGTACCAGCGCCGTGCCCGGCGCCATCGCGTACTGCACCTCGATGGGCGAGCTCACCGGGGCGATGTTCCACTCCCTCCTGGAGAAGTGGCCCGCGAAGTTGCGGCCGCCGGAGTAGGGGTCCGTGGCGGTGTTCTTCATCTGACGAAGCGCGCCGATGGGCTCCTCGCCCAGCGCCAGGACCGTGGCGGACTGACGGTAGTGCGCATGCAGGTAGTCGTGAGCCGGACCCTGGCCCTTCTTCATCAGCAGCCCGAGGGGGACGTTGAAGGCCTCCTCTCCAGGGCCGCCGATCCAGAAGTACCCATGGCCCTGCTTGTACATCTGGATGAGGCGCTCTTCGAGGACGCGCGCCTTCACCATCAGGTCGTGCATCCGGACGAGAAGCTCCCGATCGAGTGGGAGCGACGCTGCTTCGCGATTGAGGAGGCGGGGTTGTGACACGCGCGTCTCTCTGGCTGGAATGGAATGTAGGGACGGCCCCCTATAACCCAAAGGAGCCAGGGAATCTCAAGCGCGGAGCGCCCTCTTGCGCCTTCCTCCCTACATGCTGCACCGCGGCATGGGCGGGCGGCGGGAATCGCCTTGGCGGGGGTCGCACCGCGGGTGCGGAGCAGGGTGGAGAACCGCGGCTCGGAGGCCTCTCGGGGTTGTCGAGAACCGGAGACTAGGCGCGGACGAAAATTGCGCTAGACTGGAAATCCTCCTCCTCCTGTCCGTAGCGCTTCGCGCCACTTCAGGTGTTCCTTGTCGAAATCGAATCTTTCTCCTCAGTTTGATCCCAGCTCCGAAGCCAGCCCGGATTTTCATGCTCCTGGTGCGGGCGAGGTGACCTCCACCGTTGCTGGCGGCTACACGTCCACCACCCTCTCCCCGCTGCGCGCGGACTTCACCGGGACGATCGTCGCTCCGCTGGAGGCCGGTGAGCTGCCCGACGTGGCGGCCATCCGCGGGCTGCGGTTGGATCAGATCCTCCTGGCCACCACGGGCCTGTTGCTGGCGCTGGTGGTGGGGCTGCTGGCCACGGTGGCGACGATGTCCTCCAAGGCCCAGTTCGAGGGCACGGCGGATCGCTTCAAGCAGCGCATCGAGGATCAGGCGCGCGAGCTGGGCCAGACGCTCAGTCACACCCTGGCGCTCACCTCGGCCACCTCGCTGCGCGACAACAACTACGCCTTCCTCAGCGAGGTGGCGCGCTCCATCATCTCCAACAACCCCAACATCCTGCGCGTGCAGATGTACGACGCGGAGGGGTTGCTGGTGGCGGACTCGGACGCGGAGTCGAAGCTGGGCACCTCCACCGAGCGTCAGCCGGAGCGCCGCTGGGTGAGCGCCATCTACCAGGGCAAGCCCATCATCGAGTACCAGGAGCCCATCGACTACGGCTCCCAGAGCGGCAAGGGAGTGGTCGTCATCGGCTACTCGCTCGACTCGCTGCAGTCGACGCTGCACGAACTGGAGGAGACGCGCCGGGAGGCGCTGCGCCGCAACACCTTCACCATGGCCGGGGTGGGCCTGGGCTTCGTGCTGCTGGCCGGTGTGCTGGTGGCCTTCCAGAGCCGGCGCATCAGCCGGCCGCTGGGCGTGCTCACCGGGAAGGTGATGCAGCTCGCGGCCGGAGACCTGAGCGCGCGCGCCGATCAGGCCCGAGGAGCCGGGCGAGAGGTGCTCACGCTCGGAGTGGTGTTCAACCACATGGCCGAGCGCATCAAGGTGCTGCTGGAGGACGCGCGCACCAAGGCCCAGCTCGAGCGGGACGTGTCGCTCGCCCGCACCGTGCAGGAGACGCTGCTCCCGGGTCGCGAGGCCTCTCATCTCGGCGCGCTGCGCGTGGCCGGCCTCTGCGTCACCGCGGACGCCTGCGGCGGCGACTGGTGGATGCGCGCCGCCCTGGATGATCGGCGCATGGTGGTGGGCATCGGGGACGTCACCGGCCATGGTCTGGCCACCGCCCTCGTGGCCACCAGCGCCACCAGCGGCTTCGCCGCCGCGATGACCATGCGGCCCCCCGCGGAGATCACCGCCCAGCTCCTCATCTCCTCGCTCAACGTCACCCTGGCCCACGTGGGCCAGGGCGAGCACCAGATGTCCAGCTCGCTGGCCGTCGTCGACGTGCAGACGGGGGTCATCGACTACGCCAGCGGCGCCCATCCCAGTCCCATCGTCTACAACCGCCACTCGCGTCAGGTGGCCTCGTTGCCCTCGCGCGGCTCGTTGCTGGGAGCTTCGGTGAACTCCCAGTACACCTCGCGCCAGGCGCAGCTCCGGCCGGGGGACATCGTCGTCTGGTACACGGACGGCCTCACCGAGTCCCAGGACGGCAGTCGCAAGCAGTACGGGACCCAGCGGTTGGCCGCCGCCATCCAGGCCAACGCCCACCTCTCCTCGGAGTCCCTGCGTGATGCCATCCTCGCTGACGCTCGCGCCTTCAGCGCAGGCCTGCCCGCGCAGGACGACATCACCGTCGTCGTAGCCGAGTTCAACCCCGCCTCCCCATGAGTCGCATGAGACGCTCTGCTCGAACCTTCTCCCGCCGCGTCGCCGCGGCGCTCGTCACCGCCCACCTGCTCGCAGGACCGAGCGCGTTCGCCCAGTACCGTCCCCCTCCGATGACCGAGTCGGAGCGACTCGTCCAGCAGGGAGAGGCGGCGCAGGTGGACGCGAGCAGCGCCCTCACCCGGGGAGATCGCAAGCGCGCGGAGGCCCAGCACCACAAGGCGCTGGAGTTCTTCGAGAAGGCCCTGGTCGCGGATCCCGGCTCGGTGACGGCCGCCGTGGGGATCGGCGCCGTGGGGCTGGCCCTCCAGGACCATGAGCGTGTGGCGGAGAAGCTGGCCCCGGTCTACGCCGCGCACCCCGAGTCCGTCGCGCTGGCCTACGCGCTGGGCATCTCCCTCTTCAAGCTGCGCCGCTACGAGGAGGCGGTGCCCGTGATGCAGCAGGTGTCCGCGGCCAACAAGCCCGAGCACCTGCTCGTCCACTACTACCTGGGCAACTACTACATCCTCGGTACCCAGCAGGGGGAGGAGGG